>JALOAB010000148.1 GCA_023229045.1 Fidelibacterota bacterium | reverse complement strand
ATGAACTGTTCGCAGAATAAAGTACCGACAAAACCATTTGGCGTGTTAGAAGACGGCAGGGAGATCAATCTGTATACGATTTCCAATAGTCGGGGCATGACGGCTGAGGTCATTAATTTTGGCGCGAGAATAGTATCGTTAAAAGTTGCAGACAGACAGGGCAATTTTGAAGATGTCATCCTTGGCTTTGATAACCTGGCCGCCTATGAAAAGGATAATTCTTATCAGGGGGCTATCGTCGGACGTTATGGTAACCGCATTGGCGGCGCTAAGTTCACTCTGGAAGGTAAAACCTATCGATTGGATATCAACGACGGCGCCAATTGTCTGCACGGCGGCAAGGAAGGTTTTGATAAAAAAGTATGGAAATGCCGCCAGATTTCTCCCAATGTTTTAAAACTCAGCTACGTAAGTCCGGATGGTGAAGGCGGCTTTCCCGGACGAGTGAAGGTTACCGTGACATATACGATAACTGAAGATAATGAGTTGAAAATCGAATATCGCGGTGTCACCGATAAAACAACCGTTTTGAACCCAACCAGTCATTGCTATTTCAATCTGACCGGTTCGCCGGAAAACGATATTCTTGACCACGAATTAATGATCGATGCCGATTACTTTACACCGGTGGATGGCGGCTTGATTCCTACGGGTGAAATACGCTCGGTTGTTGACACGCCGCTGGATTTTCTTAAACCCAAAAAAATCGGCCAACACATCGATATCAGTAATGAGCAAATTTCGTTCGGCAGTGGATATGATCATAATTGGATGCTGAACGGCCAGCCGGGCCAATTAAGGCTATCCGCATCTTTATATGATTCGCAGAGCGGAAGAATGATGGAAGTCCTTACAGATCAGGCGGGTTTACAATTTTACTCGGGTAATTTCCTGGATGGTTCGATGACCGGCAAGCATAGTATCAGATATAAGCACCGCACAGCCCTTTGTCTTGAAGCGCAGTCTTTTCCGGATTCACCGAATAAGACGAATTTTCCGTCGGTGGTTTTAAAACCGGGTGAAGAATATAAGCAGACGACAGTTTATCGTTTTTCGATAAAATAGTACAACTTTAATAAAAGGGAAACAGCTATGTTACAGACTTTAGACTGGATTATTGTGGCAGGCTACTTCGCAATTATTCTCGGACTAGCCTGGTGGGTGATCAAACAGAGACAGGACACGTCAACGGATTACTTTCTGGCCGGGCGGCATCTCGGCTGGTTTATCGTAGGTGCTTCAATCTTCGCCTCGAATATCGGTTCGGAACATTTAGTCGGACTGGCGGGTTCGGGGGCAACTGACGGAGTTGCCATGGCGCATTACGAATTGCATGCCTGGTGCCTGCTGGTGTTGGGCTGGGTAATGGTGCCGTTTTACATGCGGTCAAAGGTTTTCACGATGCCGGAGTTTCTGGAACGCCGTTTTTCACCTTCGGCACGCACTTTTCTGTCGGTAATCTCGTTGGTGGCTTATGTTTTAACCAAGATTGCGGTTGGAATATTTGCCGGTGGAATTGTTTTCAGTGTATTACTACCGGAATTGAATTTCCTGGGGATGGATAGCTTTTGGGTCGGATCGATTCTGGTGATTATATTAACTGGTTTGTACACAATCCTCGGTGGTTTGCGGGCGGTCGCTTATACCGAAGCTATGCAGACGGTTGTTCTGGTCTTTGGATCGATTCTGGTGACAATTTTCGGACTTAACGCTTTAGGTGGTTGGGACGCTTTGCGTGAGATCGCCGGTTCTGAGATGTTCAACCTCTGGAAACCGTTGGTACCCGATGGCATAGCCAGCACCTGGGCGCCAATTAAAGAAACTGGTCGAATGGCGTGGTATTTCAACGACAATTACCCGTGGCTGGGTATGTTGTTCTGCGCCCCGATCATTGGTTTATGGTACTGGACTACCGATCAATATATTGTCCAGAGAGCTCTGGGCGCTCCGAATGTGAAAGAAGCGCGGCGCGGTTCGATTGCGGCCGGCTTCCTGAAATTATTACCGGTTTTTATTTTCATCATTCCCGGTATAATTGCATACGCGCTGGCTGTCAGTGGAAAAGTGCCGGAATTACAGAATCAGTTGATTGCGGCTAATGGTGAGGTGATCCGCGATAATTCTCAGAGTGCTTTCCCGCTATTGGTAGCCTATATTCTGCCGGTCGGCATTCGCGGAATCGTTGTCGCCGGATTGCTGGCGGCACTAATGAGTTCGCTGGCAGGTGTTTTTAATGCTTCCGCGACTCTTTTTACGATCGATTTTTATTCGCGTTTCAAACCGGATGCCAGTCAGAAAAAGCTGGTCTGGATCGGTCGGATGGCTACTGCTGTAATGGTGCTGATTGGCCTGATTTGGATTCCGGTTATCAGAGGAGGAAAGGGGCTTTATGACTATTTACAGGGAGTTCAGTCCTATCTGGCGCCGCCAATTTTTGTGGTCTTCTTCCTGGGAGTTTTCTCAAAACGCATGAACGCCAAAGGTTGTATGGCGACACTAATAGTCGGATTTGGTCTGGGGCTTTTCAGATTGATAGTCGATACTCCGGTAAAATTACTTCATGCTTTTGAATACACCCAAGGCTCGTTTTTATGGGTTATCAATAATATCTATTTCCAGTATTATAGTCTCCTGATAACTGTCGTCTGCGTTATCGTGATGATCGTGGTCAGTCGTTTGACTCAGGAACCATCTTATGAAAAGATAACTGGCCTTACATACAGTACTACAACTGATGAACATCGTCGCGAAAACCGTGCGAGCTGGTCGCGGGGTGATGTTATCGCTTCGGTAGCATTGGTTCTCTTGATTGTGTTGACATATATCTATTTTTCAGGTTGAGAATAGAATAAATAAAAAGAAATCATATATTGAGGTAAAGATTTGGGAAAATACGCGATTGGGCTGGATTTTGGCACAAATTCCTGCCGGTCTTTGATCGTGAATGTGGCAGATGGGCGGGAACTGGCTACCTATGTATATAAATATCCATCGGGCGAAGCCGGAATTATAATCGATCCGAACAATCCTAATCTGGCGCGTCAGAATCCGACCGATTACCTGGAAGCGATCGAAGTCACAATTATTAAAGCAATTCAAAAAGCAATTGAAAGCGTACCGGGATTTTCAGCGACGGACGTCATCGGAATCGGAGTCGATACGACCGGCAGTAGCCCGATGCCGGTTGACGCTGAAGGCAATCCGCTTTGCTTCCAGGAGAAGTATAAAAATAATCCTGCGGCGATGGTTTGGCTCTGGAAAGACCATACCGGACACGCTGAGGCGCTCAAGATTACCGAAACAGCCCGCCAGATGCGACCCCAGTATCTGGCAAAAATCGGTGGCGTTTACTCGTCGGAATGGTTCTGGAGCAAACTTTGGCATTTGTTGAAAGAAGCGCCTGAAATTTTCAATGCGGCGGATAGTTTTGTAGAAATTTGCGACTGGATTCCGGCGGTATTGATCGGTGATATCAGACCTCATCAAATTAAACGCAGTATTTGCGCGGCCGGTCATAAAGCTCTATTTAATGCCAAATGGGGCGGTCTGCCGGATGTCGAATTTCTAAGGACTCTGGCGCCCGAACTGGCAAACATGCGAGCGCGACTCTATGACAAAGCCTATTCAGCTGAGGAAAAAGTCGGTAACCTCTCTGATAAATGGGCTAAAAAGTTGGGACTTTCCACAGATGTCGTAGTCACAGTTGGAGCTTTTGATGCCCATATGGGAGCGGTTGGCGCCGGCGTGGCAGTTGGAACGCTTATCAAGATTCTGGGCACGAGTACCTGCGATATCATGATCTGGCCGAATAATGAAAAACTCGAGGACATTCCCGGCGTTTGCGGAATTGTCGATGGTTCGGTATTGGGCGGTTACTACGGCATCGAAGCCGGTCAATCCGCCGTCGGTGATATTTTCCTGTGGTTTGTGAATAATCTTGTGCCTGAATCCTATGGCAAGACTGCCGATGAGAAATTCGAAAATCTAGCTCAATCGGCCGCCCAACTTAAACCGGGCGAAACCGGCCTGCTGGTTTTGGATTGGAACAATGGCAACCGCACAATTTTAGTCGATGTTCGTCTGACTGGTCTATTAATGGGTCAGACCTTACACACCCAACCGCATGAAATTTACCGGGCGCTAATTGAGGCGACCGCGTTTGGCGCTTTGGCAATCATTGACCGCATCGAGAATTATGGCGTTCCGGTGCGGGAAATCGTGAATTGCGGTGGATTGGCAACCAAAAATCCGTTATTGATGCAGATTTATGCGGATGTTACCGGCCGTCCGATGAAGATTTCGCGCAGTGAACAAACCCCGGCATTAGGCGCCGCCATATTTACCGCCGTAGCCGCCGGGCGCTACGTTAAAATCACAGACGCTCAGCAGGCTATGACCGGAACCGACAAGGTATTTTATCCAAATGAACACAACCACGAAGTCTATCAACAGATTTATACTCTTTATCGTCAGATGCATGATGCATTCGGTACACCGGAATGGTCGGGAAGCATGTATAATGTCATGAAGGGTCTCATTGATATTCGCGATCGGGTCAAACAGGAGTAATAATGCTTGAAGGATTGAAAATCGACATCCTGAAAACCGAAGTGCTGAAAGCTAACCAGGCATTAGTTAAATATGGTCTGGTAACGATGACCTGGGGGAATGTCAGCGGCATCGATCGCGAGAGCAACTTAGTGATTATCAAACCTAGCGGAGTGGACTACGAAAAGATGGCGCTGGACGATCTGGTAATTATCGATATGGACGGCAAGGTAGTATCTGGTAAATGGAAACCTTCCACGGATACCGCAACCCATCTGGAATTATACCGGAAGTTTAAAGGCATTAGCGGAATTGCTCATACTCACAGCGAATATGCCACGGTCTTTGCCCAGGCCTGCAGAGAAATTCCCTGTCTTGGCACTACCCATGCAGATCATTTTAATGGTCGGATTCCCATGACCCGCTATTTGACCAAAAAAGAGGTCAGCGAGGATTACGAATTGAATACCGGGCGGGTAATTATCGAAAGGTTCAAAGATTTGAATCCAATGGATATGCCGGCAGTACTGGCCGCCGGTCACGCACCCTTTACCTGGGGAAAAAATCCACTGGATGCGGTCATTAATAGCTATATTTTGGAACGCGTTGCCCGAATGGCGTTTAACACGATATTAATTAAAAAGGATTTCAAAAATTTACCAGGATATATACTTAAAAAACATCATTCCCGGAAACACGGACCGGATTCCTATTACGGTCAAAAGTAAATTTTATTTTTGAAAGGATGTCTTGTGAAAGCATTGAATAAATACGAAGTCTGGTTTGTTACTGGCAGTCAACATCTCTATGGGGAAGAGGTGCTTAAACAGGTAGCTGACCATTCACGTAAAATGGCGGATTTCCTTAATGATGCGTCCATAATTCCGGTTCGGGTAATATTCAAAACCGTACTGACCGATCCGGCGGCGATTAATAAACTATCTCTGGAAGCCAACAATGCCGAAAAATGTATTGGGCTGATTACCTGGATGCATACCTTTTCGCCATCTAAAATGTGGATTGCTGGTTTGAAAAACCTGCAAAAACCATTTGTGCATCTGCACACCCAGTTCAACCGCGATCTCCCGTGGTCGGAAATCGACATGGATTTTATGAATCTGAATCAATCCGCGCATGGCGA
>JALOAB010000147.1 GCA_023229045.1 Fidelibacterota bacterium | reverse complement strand
TTTGGTTGAATTGTTCCACAAACATTTGTACAATTAAATTTTCCCTCACGATAAAAAACAGTTCCGGCATTGGCACCGTCAGTTGTCCAGGTAACATACTGACCTTCAAAATCAAAGGAATTTAAATAACCCATAATTCCATTATTTTCAGTTTGCGAACTATATACAGGATACTCACCCGAATTTTCCCCAATCTCGATGTTGCTTATTACTCTACCTCTTCCAAGATTGTTTAACCTACCTATGGTCGCAATATCCCAATGTTCTGGAATCTCGCCAATCCATTCTATGCCGGAAGGTTTATATTTGGGGTAGCGGTTCATTTGTCTGAATCAGGATTTACTGGATTTTAGGATTTGCATGATTTTTCTCAATGGTATATTTCGAGTTGAAAATTTTTTTGTATTGCAAACTTTTCGCGCCAAAATTTATGAGTAATCCTATCGGGAAATCATAAGCAACGACATAATTCTTAGCCTGCGCCAGATGCACATCTTCCAAATTAATGAGGGCTTTCAACTCTACGATCACTTTTTCTTCTACTACAAAATCCGCTCTTCGGGTTCCTACTTCTATCCCTTCGTAAAAAATTGTTTGTTCCACTTCTCTTCCAAAGCTTAATTCTGCTTTTTCCATTTCAATAGCCAGACATCTCTGGTAAATCACTTCCTGAAATCCATTGCCCAGGATATTATGAACTTTCATTGCACAACCGATAATTTTATATGTTATTTCATCAAGTTCCATTGTAAATCTTGTTTATCTATAAATCCTGTAAATCCCGATTCAGACAATTATTTCCTTTATCATTCCATCGGTTTCTTTTTCCAAGGCCAAAATATCTTTTCTAATATCTTCCAAACTCCGGAGCGGTTTATATTTATAAAAATACTTTGTGAAATTGATTTCATATCCAATTTTGGTTTTAGAATGATCGATCCAGGCATCAGACAAGTGCGGAAAGACTTCCCTCTTAAAATAATCTTCGATATTTTCTTTTAACGGCACATTTTCAAAATCTCTCAAATTGGCATCTGGAACAGGATCGCCTTTTCTATCTTTTTCAATTTCTCCATTTGGACTTCTTTTTGGGCGTTCGATAGCAATACGCTGGTAGCCGAAATCTTCATTATTGAAAATTTTACAGTACGGTCCATCTTCGAATGCTTCATAAATTTCCGTTATGGTTTTTATCTGATCGGGTTTCCCGTCTTTACCATCGCCAATCTCTTTTCTTTTATTGCCAAGACTGCGCATCATTTTAATGTAGAATGGATTATTTTTATCGCCCTCCTCCCAATCGTTCCCGGATGCATTAATCAGTTGAACTTTACCTTTGCGTTCAGGATTTTTCCGATCGGTAACAATCCAGAAATAAGTTGAAATACCGGTGTTGTAGAATAATTGATCGGGCATGGCGATTATGGCTTCAAGCATATCGTTTTCGATGATCCATTTACGAATATCACTAGGTCCGCTTCCGGCTCCACCGCTAAATAATGGCGAACCGTTAAACACAATTGCCAGTCGGCTGCCGGCTTTGCCGTTCTGCTTCATTTTACTGATCATATGCTGAAGAAAAAGCAACGAGCCATCACTTATAGATGGCAATCCAGCGCCGAAACGTCCGGCGTAACCTTTGTTGTTATATTCATCAGTGATAAACTTTTGAGCTTTTTTCCAATCGACCCCAAACGGTGGATTGCTAAGCATATAATCGAACTTCTCTTCTTCCAGACCATCCTGACTAAAGCTATTACCGAATTTAATATTAGATGGATTCTGTCCTTTGATAAGCATGTCGGATTTACAGATTGCGTAAGATTCCGGATTGATTTCCTGTCCGAATAATTCTAATCGAGCGCCAGGATTAAGATCGTGCAAGTATTCATCAGCGATGGAAAGCATTCCACCTGTTCCGCAGGCCGGATCATAGAGTGTTTTAACAATTCCTTCTTTTCTTAAAATGTCTCTATCATTAACGAAGAGAAGATTGACCATTAAACGGATTACTTCACGAGGCGTAAAATGTTCTCCGGCGGTTTCGTTTGAAATTTCAGAAAACTTGCGAATAAGTTCTTCAAAGATATATCCCATTTCCATCGGTTCATTTACTTCGAACTTATCGGTTGCCTTCATAAAATGGGTGATAACTAAGTAAAGCAAGTCATATTCATCGAGTTTTTTTATCTGATCTTCGAAACTGAAATAATCGAGAATTTCTTTGGCATTAATAGAAAAGCCGTTAATATAATTCCGTAGATTGGCGGCAATATTGTTATGGTCATTAGCAAGTTCATGAAAATCAAATTTGCTATGATTATGGAACTTGACTTTTGTGATACCATTGAGAATTGGTTCGAGTATTTCGGGCTTTTTGTCCTTATATTTCTGATAGGCTTCGATAACCTGTTTTTTAGTCGGCTCAAGAACCATATCCAATCTTCTAAGAACTGTGAAAGGTAAGATCACTTTGCCATAATCTGATTGTTTATAATGCCCTCTAAGCAAGTCGGCAATTGACCAGATAAAGTTTGCCTTTTCCCTGAAGTTATTCATGATTTATCTCATTCTTTAGTTTGTAACAAATATCCATTTAGCCAGATTCATAGTTTAATTTTTTACCATATATAAATTTTCTATACCTCTTATAAAACCGCTTTATTTTAGTCATTTACATTCCGATTATCAAGTATTGTTTCAAAAAGCGATTGCGTGATGAAAAATGTAAAATGAAGAATTCGATTTTCAGATACAATTATTGGCCGGATCGTATGAATTACCAATTGATGCGAATTAGTTCTTCTTTTCCGATAATTAATCAGCCGTTTGGGGATAATTAATTACTTCACGACGATACTGACGATCTTATTCTTAATGACGACGGTTTTAACGATCGTCAGGTTTTCGATATAGCGTTTGACATTTTCGAGTTGCATGGCGTTTTCGATACAGTCCTGGTCGGTGGAATCGCGGGCGATCTCGAAGGTTCCGCGCACTTTGCCATTGATCTGTACCGCCAGCGTGACGAGTTCGTCAATGATCAAATCCGGATCATAGGTCGGCCAGTCGATGTAGGCCAGACTTTGGGAATTACCGAGCAGATTCCAGATTTGTTCGGTCAGGTGCGGCGCGAACGGATTCAGCAGATGCACGAAGGTTTGCATCACGGACCGCGGTTTGACCGGCAGTTTGATGATTTCATTAACGAATATCATCATCTGGGAAATAGCGGTATTGAAGCGCAGATTTTCGATGTCATCCGTGACTTTGAAGATCGTTTTATGCAGTAAAGAGAGGGTTGACGAGTCCGGCGTAACGTCCTGAATATCAGGGCTGGTCTTCCCTTCATCCGTCACAAATATATTCCAGACCCGGTTGAGGAAACGGAAGACGCCATCAATGCTTGATGTGCTCCAGGGCTTGACGCGGGTCAGCGGTCCCATAAACATTTCGTATATCCTGAATGTATCCGCGCCGAAATTGCCGATGACTTCATCCGGATTGATGACATTGCCGCGCGATTTGCTCATTTTCTCGCCGTCTTCGCCCAGGATCATGCCCTGGTTGATCAATTTCATAAAAGGTTCGGTTGTCGCCACAAATCCCAGATCGTACAGGACTTTATGCCAGAAACGGGCATACAGTAAATGCAAAACGGCATGTTCCGCCCCGCCGATATACAGATCGACCGGCATCCAGTAGTTCTCTTTTTGTTTATCGCAGAATGCTTTATCGTTATCAGGATCAAGGTAACGCAGGTAGTACCAGCAAGAACCAGCCCATTGCGGCATGGTGTTGGTTTCATAGCGGCAATGCTTACCGGTTTCAGGATCGATGAAGTCAATCCACTCCGGTAGATTAGCCAGAGGCGATTCGCCGGTGCCGCTCGGTTCGTATTTTTCGAGTGGCGGTAATACTAAAGGCAATTTCGATTCATCAATCAGGTGAATGTTATTATTATCGTCAAAGTACAGCGGAAATGGTTCGCCCCAGTAGCGCTGGCGTGAAAATACCCAGTCGCGCAGTTTGTACTGAACCTTAGATTGACCGATGCCCTTTTCGGTTAACCAATCAATGATTTTGCGCTGAGAATCAGCAACATGTAAACCATCCAAGAACTGCGAATTGACCAGCACGCCGTCGCCAACATAGGCTTCTTTGGTGATGTCGCCACCGGAAATGACCTCGATAATCTCCAGGCCGAATTTCCTGGCGAATTCCCAGTCGCGTTGATCATGCCCTGGAACCGCCATGATCGCGCCGGTTCCGTATGACATCAGAACGTAATCGGAAGTCCAAATCGGAATTTTATGACCATTAACCGGATTAATGGCATAGATACCGGTGAAGACGCCGGTCTTTTCCTTAGCCAGTTCTGTGCGATCCAGTTCGCTTTTCGAGGCGCTTACCATCTGATATGCTTGCACAGCTTCTTTATATTCCGATGGTATCAATGTTTTCAGTATCGGATGTTCCGGAGCCACGACCATGTAAGTGGCGCCGAATAAAGTATCCGGTCTCGTCGTAAAAACTTTTAAAGTATAATCTGAATCGAAGATTGTGAAATCCACATCAGCGCCCTCGCTCCTGCCGATCCAGTTGCGTTGCATTTCTTTAATACTATCAGGAAAATCAACGAGGTCCAGATCCTTCAAAAGCCGGTCAGCGTAGGCGGTAATTTTCAACATCCATTGTCTCATTGGCATCCGGATCACCGGATGACCGCCGCGTTCCGATTTGCCATCGATGACTTCTTCATTAGCCAGAACGGTTTTGAGCGCAGGACACCAATTAACGGCGACTTCCGCCTGATAAGCCAATCCCATTTTGTAAAGTTGCTGAAAGATCCATTGAGTCCATTTGTAGTATTTGGGATCGGTGGTATTGATTTCACGCTCCCAGTCATATGAAAAGCCGAACGATTTTATCTGACGCCGGAAGGTGGCGATATTCTTTTCGGTTGTTATTTTGGGATGAGTCCCGGTCTGCAAAGCATAATTTTCCGCCGGCAATCCAAAAGCATCCCAGCCCATCGGATGCAAAACGTTAAATCCCTGTTTTCTCTTATAGCGAGCCATAATATCGGAGGCGATATAACCTTCCGGATGTCCGACATGCAAACCAGCCCCGGATGGATACGGAAACATATCCAGAACATAATATTTAGGTTTTTCGGAAAAATCGATAGCCTTAAAAGTCTTATTCTCTTCCCAGTATTTTTGCCACTTTTGTTCGATTTCTTTGAAAGGATACATCAATTGCTCATTTCTATTTAGAACGATCTCAATATAATACTCTGAATTTGATTGTGTTAGGAATTTTCTTTATTTCGTCGAGTGTTTTAGCGTCGTAATTTTTTTCAATGTCAGTGATTACATAGCCAATTTCATCGGTAGTCTTTAGATATTGTCCGAGAATGTTAATCCCATTACTGGCTAAAATATGATTGATTTGAGCTAACATGCCGGGAACATTAGTATGGATATGAATCAGACGATTAGCCTGGTTGAATTCCGGCAACTGCAGGTTGGGGAAATTTACACTCATAATTGTACTGCCGGAGTTAATGAAATCGATCATTTTGGACGGCACGAACCGCGATATGTGTTCCTGGGCCTCTTCGGTGCTACCGCCGATGTGCGGGGTAATTATGACATTCGGCAAATGGCGTAGTTTTGATTGGAATATTTGTTGATTATTAAGAGGTTCTTCCGGAAAAACATCG
>JALOAB010000146.1 GCA_023229045.1 Fidelibacterota bacterium | reverse complement strand
GGATAACGCGTTGCCGCCAGCACCTTGACTATCTGCAATTTATTCTGAATACTGATTCGGATGAAAATGAAAGAGAACGCCGCAACGCCCGGTCGCAGATTAAGCGACTTCAGACCATTCAACCGATGCTAACCAAATTGCTCGAGGATTTTAGTTTGCCGGAGAATACCGCCTGGGCGGATTTTCAGCATCTGTTCATAAAAATTCTGGCGCGCTATTATCCGGATGATCAGCGCCCCGAAGCCCAGATAATTCAACAGATCAAATCGCTTTTAAACCGGCTATTGCGTCTCAGATCTGCGCGCATAAAAACCAGTCTGGAGGAGTTGGCTGAAATTCTGCCGCGCTTCTTCGCAACTGAAACCAACGGTGCGAAAATTAAAACACCCGGCATTCACTACGCCAAACTGATGGACGCGCGCGCCTGGGAAATGGATGGTCTGATCCTGCTGGGGCTGGTCGATGGCGAATTTCCGGCAATTCATCCTGAAAATGCCCTTTTCAGAAACGATTTGCGGGCGCGACTCAATCAAAAAGCCGGTCAGGTTCATTTTGCCGAAACCGGTTTCAATCTGGCTGAAGAAAAATTTCTGTTTTACCTGATTACAAGCCGCGCAAACCAACGATTATTAATTACCTACCCGGAATCAAATAACGGTGGTCGCGTTCTGCCGGTTTCACCGTTTGTGGCTGAATTATTAGCCTGCCAACCGGCAAATGACTCGCAGAAAATATTAAGCTGGGAAGCGATTTCCGCTTCGCAGGTTTTGCCAGAAATTACGACCTGCGCCTCAACCGGTGATCTGTTCGAAATTATTCTGGCAGAAAAAGCCGTTGGGATTGATATTGAGAAACTTGCCAGTTTAACTGACGAAAACATATTCAAATCGATCACGACTCGTCTGGATTGCGAACGCGGACGGCTGGCTGGCGACGGTATCCGAAACGGCATTTTACCCTGCGATCATTTTTACCCGCAGTTCATTTCTAGCCCTATCTCCGCCACCAAAATCCAGGATTATGTCAATTGCCCGTTCACTTATCTCTGCGCGCATATCTGGAATATCGAGATTCCCGGCGAACCGCAAATCGGGCTGGATGCAATGACCGAAGGTTTGCTGATCCACAAAGCCCTGGAGCAATTAATCCGGGATTTCTTGGCTGACAAATCCTGCAACTGGTCGGATTTTTTAAATGAAATTGACGACGATTATCTGGCTCGCCTTATCGGTCGACTCGACTCACTTTTCCGACCGAAATTGTACTTCGTGCCGGGGCTGTTATGGGAGCAGATTTTAAGTGAATTACGGATCGGATTGCGTCATTTCGTTGCCACGGAACGCCGCTTTCTGGAGACCGGCTTTATACCGCTACAAACCGAACAGCAATTTTCACTCCGGGACGAGACTTTGCAAATCGGCGATAACCCGAAAATTCCGCTAATCTTAACCGGAAAAATCGATCGGATTGACTATAAGGCAGACGGCGAACGATTTATTGTTATTGACTACAAACGTTCGGGCGGCAGCATTATTGAAATTGTCAACGGCGTTAAGAACGGACGCCAGTTCCAGATTCCAATTTATTTACTGATGGTTCTTCAGAAGCAACCAGCTAAAAAAGTCGGCGGTGCTTTTTATTATTCATTTAAAGACGGCAACCGAACCCGCGGATTTTTAGTTGATACAAAAATTGAACGTAGCAAAACGCTGAACCACAATGAACTCGACAATTTATTAGCCGAAACCCGCCGGCAGGTCGGCGCAATTCTGGAACAGATTTATCGCGGTAATTTCAGTATTGCCCAGCGAAGTGAAAAGGGTTGTCAGAGCAATAAATGCGATTTCTATGATCTATGCCGGATGGAAGCAAACTAGGAAATTAAATAAATACCAAGCTCACCATCGGCAATAAAGCGCGGTGGAATTACTGCCCGGCGAAGCATCTTATTATCTGCTTAATTTTCAAAAAAACAAGTTGAAATACCTATCATAATATGGTATATTCAACACATTATGTCAAAACAATTTTTTAAGTCTGTTTATTTCAGTGACTATCCGTCTGAGGACTCAAAGAGGAAGACGGTCACACTCGCTTTCAATGAACCCGAGGTTCCTTATTATGCTAAGGTTAAGGATCTTAGCAATGAGGAAATAAGAGAACTAATCGGCATAAACAGTTACGAACAGCTTGTCCTGTTCGCCAACAAGGAAGAACGGTCAATCAATCAGACCATAAAGCGATTAATCAAAAAAAACCTAAACGATTTTGATTATGTAAAAACGAAGGATTTAACATTTGCAGGGAGCAAAACCATTCCGTTTCAACGCTGGTATCCATTCATTGAAGGTTACTCCCCCGACTTTGTAAAGTCGTTGATTGACAATTACGGGCTTCATGGCAGTAAGAGTATTTATGATCCTTTCGCTGGTACAGGCACAACAATTTTTGCCGCAGACTCTCTTGGAATTAAGACCGTATATTCCGAAGTAAATCCACTTTTACAGTTTCTTATACAAACCAAACTGACCATTTTACAAGCAAATCATGATTCGCGAAAAAAACTCTCCGACCAATTGTGCACAACTGCTAACCGCATTATAAGCGACCTTGATAAGTTTGAGGAAGATAAGCATTTAAAAGAAAGTTATACTAATCTGTTCAATAGTAGCAAGTACTTTGACGATAAGGTTTTCATAAATATTCTGCGATTGCGTTCCTATATAGATGTGTTAAAATTGGAGGATGAATTACTGGCCGATACAATAACGATTGCTGCATTAGCGGGATTGATTCCGGTTTCACTTCTAAAGAAAGCAGGAGATGTTCGTTTCAAGACTAAAAAGGAAATCGAAAAGGAACTTGTCAATCTTGACGATTTTCTTCCGACCAAATTAATGGAAATTTCAGAAGACATCAAGAATATGGACTATGTTTTGAAATCAAGCCCTGAGTTTATAACTGCCAACTCGAAAAACATAGACCTTGCGAAAGACCTTGAAGTAGATGTTGTCATTACAAGTCCACCATATCTGAATGGCACTAACTACTTCCGCAATACCAAACTCGAACTTTGGTTTCTTCGCTATATCCAGTTTGAAAATGATCTAAGACATTTCCGCGACCAAGCCCTAACAAGCGGAATAAATGACGTTAAAAAAGGGAGATATGCACAGAATGAAAACGATATTACGAAAAATAGCAACCTGTTGAAAGATACACTTGCTTTACTTGAAAAGGATGCCTATGACCAACGTATTCCCAAAATGGTACGGAGCTATTTTGAAGAAATGGATTCGGTTTTTACAAAGCTCACAAAACACTTGTCAAACCGTGCAAAAGTTCTAATTGATATCGGAGATTCCATTTTTGGCGGAGTTCATATACCGACTGATGAAATACTGATAGAAATACTGAAGAAACGCAATTACACTTTTCAAGAAAATAAACTATTACGTAAACGGAGGTCGAGAAATAAAGCGGTACTAAGTCAAACTTTACTTGTATTTGAATATGACCAGTTGAGGAACGAACATCCGAATATAGCTCCGATTTTATTTCACGGTCGTAATAACTGGCAAAATTTTACTCAAAAACTCCCGCACCAGTCCCCCCCTTATTCCAAAAGGAACTGGGGACACAACATCCATTCTCTTTGTTCCTATCAGGGAAAGTTGAAACCAGCCATTGCTTATCATTTGGTTAAGACATTTGTTCCAGAAAGAGGAAGTGTATTAGACCCTTTCACCGGTGTCGGTACTATTCCTTTTGAAGCCGCATTGAACGGAATGAAATCTTACGGAATTGATATCAGTATCCCGGCCTATTACATCTCCTCTGCCAAAGTTTCTATGCACCTGAAATGTAATTGTATGAATTACATAATGCAATTGCAACAATTCATCCAAAATAATAAGTGTACGGAAAGCGAATTACGGGAAACAAAGGAGTTTGGATTTAACAAGACACTGGCAGAATACTATGAGGTAAAAACGCTCAAAGAGATAATTCTTGCGCGAAGATTTGTCAAAGAAAATTATCCCAAGAATCCGAGTGAAATGCTGGTAGTGTCATCCCTGCTGCATATTCTGCACGGCAACCGTCCTTATGCACTAAGTAGGCGTTCCCATCCAATAGTGCCATACGCCCCACAAGGTGAATTTGAATACAGAAACCTGATTAAGAATCTAACTGACAAAGTTGAACGCACACTGAATGAAGATTTGCCACTTAACTTTACTCCCGGAAGAATCTTTAACCAAGATGCAATCGCCATTTGGCCACAGGAAATCAACGAACTTGATGCTGTAATTACCTCACCTCCCTTCTTCGAAAGTACGCGCTTTTATTTGGCAAACTGGATTAGAATCTGGTTTTCGGGTTGGTCTGCTACCGATTTCAAATATCAAATAAACTCATTTGTAGAAGAAAAACAGAAAAAGGATTTTGCTGTTTACGAAAATATATTCCGACAAACTCGTGAGCGACTTAAAAGAGGGGGCGTCTGCGTGTTTCACCTTGGTAAAAGTTCCAAGTGTGATATGGCAAAAGAATTACAAAAAATCAGCAAGCGTTGGTTTCGCACAGCTGATTTATTTGACGAGAGCGTTGCCCATTGTGAATCACATGGTATTCGAGATAAGGGTACGGTTACCTCACATCAGTATTTGGTTTTGATCTAGGAAAAACCTAAGAGCTTCTTGTTATTTTTCTCCAGACTATCAACCAGCTTATAAACTTGAAGTATCTTTTTTATTTCCTTGATTCTCTTGGGCAAATCGGATTTCTCACGCACTTGTAAGTATCTTTCAACACCTTTGTTCACATCAATGTTATGATTCATTATCGGCCACCTACTTGAAATTAACTTGAGGTCAGCTCCGGTAATTCTTGCCAGTTCAATTAACTCATTGTTAGTATAAAACTTGCTTGGCCACTTATCACGTTTATTCTCATTAGCATTTTTGGACAATAAGGCAGCGTTCTCCTTCTTGAGCGGGTACAAATACTTTGAAGGAAGAATATGGTCAACCGCCCAAGTTGACCGTTTATTGATATCAAGAGGAGCCTTTGTCTTGAAACAACGACTACCAAACCGTTCGAATAATTCCTCAATATCAATGGCTTCATTCTCTCCTTCAAGAAATAAATCTGCAATCCTTCTTCTTACAGCCGATTCATGCAACTGTTCCTTGCTTCGTTTGGGGTTCAACACTGCATTTATCGCACCTTTGCAGCTTCTGCATTCCATTTGCCGCTCAAGCGGTCCCCAGCCCGAATGTTTACTGAATGCTTGAAATGGTAAAATGCGTGTGCATACATTACATTGTTTCCAATAGGATTCCGGGTGTTCGGTGGCTATTCGAAAGAACCCTTCCCAGAACCTTAAAGCTGTTGTAGAATCGTAATTATTGTATTCATCTTCCCAATTTTCAAACGGCAAATCCGACTCTTTTGAATGAATAAAACCACAATGCTTGCACTCCCACACACAATTCTCAACGGCTTCATCCGGTGACAACAATTCTTGACCAATAAGCACATAATTCATTCTCTTGCAGTTTACGCATTTGAACGCTGCCCAAGCATCATGGTAAGGGATTCCTTCCACTCGTTTGATGCCAGTGATATTAACTGTTTTCCTTCTTGCCATCATATCAAAATTCCTTAATAAAATTCATTTTTACGATTATTTACATATAACATATGTATTCGTCGCCAGGTTCATCTCTTTCT
>JALOAB010000145.1 GCA_023229045.1 Fidelibacterota bacterium | reverse complement strand
TGACGCAGGAGCGACTTCTCACGATCTTTTTTCACAAATACTTTAATATTCATAGTATCCTCTTAATCGAAAGATCCCAGCCGTCGTATATCTCCGACTCGCATCGTCACCCCTTTCTGGTCGAAATAATTCAGAAGCGGCACGGCGTATTTACGGGAAACGCCGAGCGATTCTTTCAACTCGCTGACCGTCGCGCCGTTCTTACCCTGCAGGAATTGAATCAACCGGTTTTCCGCCTGAGTCAGAGCCAAAACGGAAAACGGATAAATCCTCTCGATCAGAACGATTTTATTTTGTTCAATCAGCAGGTTTAAAAGTTGACGCAACTCCCGGGACTCGATTGATAATTTCCCGGCGAGTTCAGCCAGTGGTGGAGGCGTCAATCCGGCTCGTTCGATTTGCGCCAGAATTGCATCTAATTTCGCCTGCTGACTTTTATTAATTTGTGGCGTAAAATCGTTCAATCCGATTTCTTCGTTGGAAAATTTTATCTGCCCCGTTTTTTGCAAATCAGTTATCAGTATATCGCTAACTTCTTCCGGCAACTTCAGACGCGTTACCAGCTCCGATTTTTCCAGTCCGGCTTGCAGGGGACTTTTACGATGATATTCATTCAGAATCGTAAGCATTTTACCGGTGACTGTTTTCAATAAATCGGTTCTGATTACCCGGTCATTGACCAGACGAAGTACTCCACTTTCGAGAATTGGTTTCAAAATTACCAGAATTTCGGCAACTGACCGTGTGATGTCCTGCGCCAGCTCCGTCAGCGGAATCAGACGCAGATTTTTTCTTCTGATGAACCATTGCAGGCATTCAATAAGATCAGCGTTAAGCAATTTTGTAATTTCGGAGGCAATAGCAACGTCTTTTTTACGGAGTGGCGCCGGGCAATTATCCACTACGATTCCGCCGCCGATTGTATTCAAGGGCGAGTACGAGCGGATAATGAAGTGGTCGAAAAATCCAGCCGTCACCGGGCGCTCGAACAGGATTTGAGCCACGCCGCCGGTCCCCGGATTTAAGCAGTCGCACCCGATTAATCGGACTTTTACAATAAATTCGCCGGTTCCCAGATGAAATCGCACCCGGTCATTATATTTCAATACCGGCACATCATTTAATAACCGGATAAAAACCGTCAGCAGGCGGGTTGGTCTAAAAACACCAGGCGTAGCGACGATCATTCCACGTTCAAATTCTTCACGGGATATGCCGGCCAGGTTGAGAGCGGCGCGATGTCCGCGCACCAGAACATCACGCACCTGATTCTGGGATTGAATACCACGGACTCTCGTCCTGCGGGCAGTGGGCATGATTTCGACTTCATCACCAATATTGATTTTCCCCGAAAGCACCGTGCCGGTCACGACCGTACCAAATCCCTTCACGGTAAAAACCCTATCGACCGGCAGGCGGAATATTTCGGTAGTCGGCGTCTGCGGCAAATTTGCCGGCAATTCAACCAGGTACTGACGCAGTTCGGCAATTCCAATTCCGCGAATCGCCGCGGTTTTGAAAACCGGCGCCGCTTCTAAAAAAGTTCCATTAATCAGTTGGCGAACATCTTCAATAACTATTTCCAGCCAGTCGGATTTCACCAGGTCGATTTTGTTGATGACTATAATCCCGTAGCGCACATTCAGCAGTTCGAGGATTTCGAGATGTTCGCGGGTTTGCGGCATCACGCCGTCATCGGCGGCAATTACCAGCATGGCGACGTCAATAGTACTAGCGCCGGTGACCATATTTTTTATAAAGCGCTCATGTCCGGGAACGTCAATGAAAGCAATATTTTCATTCAGAAAAGCAAAGCCGATATCGATCGTCATACCGCGTTCCTGTTCCTCGGCCAGGCGGTCGGGATCGGTACCGGTAAGGGCTTTAACCAGCGCCGATTTGCCGTGATCGATATGTCCGGCGGTGCCGATGATTAGCGCGTTCATTTTTTATCTCAGGATTTGGAAAGTAAGGAAAGACCAATGTCCCGGATTGCCGTCTGAATAATCGGCAATTCGTGGGACGCAACGGCTTTCAGATCCAGCCAGAATTCGCCGTTTTTACAATAACCAATTATCGGCGGATTATATGAACGAAACAACCGGGCGAGATGGGTTTCCGAAATATTCTGGGGTATGGCTACTAAGGCCGCACTGGGAATCTGGGCGGTTGGCATGGAACCACTTCCGGCTTCGGTTAATGACTCACGCGCCGTCAGATTTAGAATTTTAACGATTTTGGGATCAAGCGCTTCGATAATTGCGTTAGCCCGGTGCTTTAACAAAACCGGATCGGCTGTCAGAAGATTATACGTTTCTATAGCCGTTAATGGTTGATCAACCAGGTAGCGACTGAGAGTGTAGCTTAGCAAAGCAAAAACGGTCTTGTCACAGCGTAAAGCCCGCATTAGCGGATTGCGGCGGAGAATCTCGATATATTTTTTGCGACCAACTATTAATCCGGCTTGCGGACCGCCCAGCAGTTTATCGCCACTGAAGGTAACGACGTCGAAGCCCTGTCGCACGACTTCCGACACAACCGGTTCGAACGGCAATCCGGCCGACTCCATCGGAAAAAGCGCGCCGCTCCCAAGATCGTAAATCACCGGCAGATGCTTCGAATGCGCCCAAGAGATAATCTCGCTTGCTTCCGGTTTTGTGGTAAAACCTTCAATCCGGTAATTTGACGAGTGCGCCAATAAAATCGCCGCGGTTCGTCGGGTGTGCGCTTTTTTATAATCAGACAGATGGGTGCGATTGGTCGTACCGACTTCCACCATTTTGGCGCCGCTTTTTTGCATGACGTCCGGCAGACGAAAACTGCCGCCGATCTCGATCAATTCGCCCCGCGAGACGATCACCTCTTTACCATCCGCTAAGGAATTCAAAGCCAGCAAAACCGCCGCGGCGTTGTTATTGACAATAGCCGAAGATTCAACACCCGTCAGCAGGCGTAATTGTTCATCCACCAGATCCAGCCGCTCGCCGCGTTCGCCGGAACCCAGATCGAACTCCAGATTGACATAACCGCTTAGTAAACCACCGATCGCCGCAGTCATTTCCTTACCATACGGCGCGCGTCCCAATCCGGTGTGCAAAACTATACCGGTAGCATTAATGACTTTTCTGAAACAACCGCCCGTCAAAGCGGCAACCTTTGCGGCAGTTTTTTGGATCACAATTTCCGTTAGACTTTCTTTTGAGAATTTAGAATATTCGCCCGTCCGGAGAGCTTCTCGCAGGGATTTGATTTCACTCCGGATTATTTCAGTTAAAATCTCCGTCTTTATAGAAGGTGAAGATTGAGCCATAAGCTCGACAACCTTCTGCACCGCAGGCAGACGCGCCAGATCACGGGATTTGTTCATTTTCGCGAGCAACTGATTTTATGCTTTATTGCCAAACTGGGTTTCATAAAAATTATGATAGACGCTGTCTTGCCGGTTAATCAACTCCGCATGCGTTCCGGTTTCGATTATCTTGCCATGCTCGAGAACGACAATTTTATGCGCATTCTGGATAGTGGAAAGCCGATGGGCAATCACTAATACGGTGCGATCTTTCATGAGATGCTCGATCGCCGCCTGAACTTTCTGTTCCGATTCGGAATCGAGCGACGAAGTGGCTTCGTCGAGTATCAGGATCGGCGGGTTTTTCAGCAACGCCCGGGCAATTGCCAGTCGCTGACGCTGACCGCCTGAAATGCGCACGCCTTTATCCCCAATTGTGGTTTCGAATTTATCGGGAAATTCCTCAATAAATTCGAGGGCGTTGGCGACGCTGGCGGCTTCACGCACTTTTTCCGGACTGAAATCCCCGATGCCGTATGCAATATTATTAAAAATCGTGTCGTTAAATAAAATCGTATGTTGGGTGACAATTCCCATCAGCGCCCGCAAGCTGGCAAAGGTCAGATCGCGGATATCATAACCATCAATCATAATCCGGCCGTTGGTCGGATCGTAAAAACGGGGCAGTAAATCGACCAGAGTGGATTTACCGGCGCCGCTATGACCGACGATCGCCACGATTTCGCCTTTTCTGATTTCCAGATTGACACTGCGAAGAACTTCCGTTCGCGAGGTCTCATACTTGAAGGAAACGTTCTCATAGATAATACGATCGTTAAAATTCCGAATAGCTATGGCGTTCGGCTTTTCCATGATGTCCGGTTTCTCATCCAAAACCGAGAAAACGCGTTGCGCCGAAGCCAGCCCTTCCTGCAATTCCATCGAGACTGTATTCAGGCTTTTAATCGGTGTCATAATTGCGAAAAGCATGATAATAAACCGCACGAAATCCTCGGCATCGATGCCGGTGCCGGCCAAGACATGACTACCGCCGAACCAGAGCAAAAGAATACCGATAAATACCCCGAAAGTCTCGTTAATCGGCGAGGAAATTTCACGTAATTTCGTGCGTCGGAATAGCAGATCGAAATATTTACGACTCTCTTTGAAGAATCGATTTTTTTCGAATTGCTCCATCGCAAAAGCTTTCACCACGCGCATCCCCTGCAGAGTCTCATCCAGGATTGCCATAATGCCGGCAATCTGCCGCGAAGACCGCAATGATTTGCGGCGAATACTTTTTCCAATATTAGAAATGATCAAGCCGCTGATCGGTAAAATGATGACCGCCAGCAGAGCCAGTTTCCAGGATATGATGAATAGCAATATCATGAAGGTCAGAATATTGATTGGTTCCACCAGCAATTTATCAAAACTGACCGTGAAGGAACGACGCATAGCGGCGACATCGTTCATAATTATCGAGGTGATCTCACCCCCGCGTTTGCGATTGAAGTAAGTCAATGACAGATCATGCAGATGCGCGTAGATCCGGTTGCGCATATCATTAATCATGCGTAATTGAACGTAGCCGATCGAGATATTTTTTATATAGAGAAATACATTTTTAAGTAAAAACGTCGTGAAAATCAAAATGCAGAGAGCTTTCAGCGAGCCAAGGGGCGTCTCGCGCAGGATCAGACGGTCGGTTAAATTTTTCAGGGTTTCATTGATTCCGCCCTGGCTTTTCGACGGAGCGACCGGCATAATCGGATTGATTGCCGTTTCCTGTTTTTCGGGAAAAAGGACTTTAGTGAAGGAAGCCGTAAGCCAGACCGACGAACTGTTGAAAGCCACGTAAATCAGCGAACAGATAATACTGACCGTTAGCACTATCCAGTACGGCTTGACTAACTTTAATACACGCCGATAAATGTTCATAATTTTTTCATCTTCTCTTCAATCTCGACCGAATTAACCGCGCCGGCCCGGATAATCTCCAGGCTACTCTTACCAACTTTCACAAGCGTCGATGGCAAAGAACCGGTCGCTTGCTCACAGGTCAAAATTAGGGAAATTTGATCACCAAAGTAACTTAATATTTCAGCGATGTTGCGGGCAGGCGGCGCTTCAGGCGGATTGATACTGGTTGTTGTAATTGGATATGGATACTGCCCAAGAATACGATTTAGTAATTCCAGATCTGTCGCCCGTACGCCGATTGTACTATCGCTGGTAATCTCTTCCGGAAAACGGCATTTTGGGTGAGTTGGCAGAATCAGCGTAATTTTTCCCGGTAATAGCGCCCGAACAGCTTTCTGCTGATAATCATTCAAGTGTTCAAAATCACTGAGGATTGCCGGAGTGTCGGCATATAATACGCTGGTCGGTTTTCCGCCCTTTCGCCTTTTTAATCTCAGCAGGTTTTGTACGGCTTTTCGGTTAAATGCGTCCACACCCAGACCATAAATTGTGTCCGTCG
>JALOAB010000144.1 GCA_023229045.1 Fidelibacterota bacterium | reverse complement strand
CCGGAAAATATCAATAACGATGAGATCAATCGTCAACTGTCCAAATTGGAAAAAGTAAAATCGGCGCACCACACGCATATCTGGTCGCTGGACGGTGAACATAATGTTCTCACGACGCACATCGTCGTGGAAGCGGACACGACCAGAGCCGAAGTGCAAAATATTAAAAACCGGATAAAGACGCTGACTGAATCTTACCATTGCGAACATCTGACGGTCGAGATTGAATACGAAGATGAAGATTGTTCGATGAATAAGAATGAGCATTCCTGATTTTTTGGCTGACCATATAAAACTTTTTAATTATTAACTCAGTCTAACGGACTGATGACAGACGAAATCCTAATTGACAAATTTCTCAAAGGGCACACCGAAGCCTTTAATACTCTGGTATGGCGCTGGGAAAAGCCGCTCTACAATTTCATTTTACGTTATTTGGGCGATAGCGAGCAGGCTAAGGATGTGCTCCAAAATACCTTTATCCGGGCTTATAAATCATTACCGCGTTTGAAAGATCACAGTCGATTTTCGACCTGGTTATATCAGATCGCGCACAATCAATGCCATGACTGCTGGAAAGCACGTCGGCACGACAATCTGAATATGGCGGATCTCGAAAATGACGAAGATGAAAACCAATCCGAACGCAAAACGATAGTGGATCCGGACTCCGGACCGGATAAATCCGCTTTAAATAGTGAAATTGCGGAGTACCTGCGGCGCGCCTTATTAATGATCCCGGAAGAACAAAGAGTCGTCATTATCATGAAGGAATATCACGGGTTGAAATTCATCGAAATTGAAGCAATCCTGCAGATTCCGCTTAATACTATCAAATCAAGACTTTATTACGGTCTGTCCGCCATGCAGAAAATTTTCCGGCAATGGGGATTGGACCGGGAGGATTTACGCTATGAAATGTGAAGACTATCAAAATCTGATCATCGAGGAATTGTACGATGAAATTAGTCCCGATGATCGGCTAAAATTAATGACGCACATGCGGACATGTCCGGAGTGCGCCACCAAACTAAAGACATTGCGAACCACATCGCAGACTTTGCATAGTTGGCCGGATGCCGATCCTAGCCTCAATCTGACTTTTGTTCCGGAAAATCGCCTCACGATCCGTGATCGGTTGAAGCGATTTGGATTCAGGCAATTCGCCTATGGTTTTGCCGGAGCCTGCGCCGCAATTTTACTTATCCTGGCGATCGGCAACACCCGTATTACCTATTCTGACGGCAGATTCGAGTTTCAAGCCAGTCTTCGACCAACCGGTACCGCCCTTCAACCGGAGAACTACCTGACTAAAGCCGATCTTGAACAATTCAAACTGGAAAATTATGCCGCCATCAGCCAGATCATTATTGAAAACAATGAAAGCGAAAGAGTTCGCCAGGCGCTCATGATGAGTGATTTATATAAGGATTTTGAATCCAAACGTCAATCCGACCTGCAGGTTGTCTCTCAGGCATTACGGCAAGTCAATTACGGAAGCGAACAACGTTTCAACCAGACTGACCGGGCTCTAAATGCCTTGATTCAATATGTCAACTATCAAAGTGCCATTAAACCCTAATATCGAGAGGTGTGATATGAAAAAGATGTACAAAATCATTTTAATTAGCAGTCTTATTATAATTACGTTCAGCGGGCTCGCTTTCGGCCAGGCTTCGCCAGAGCGAAATGACGCTATTCAGAATGACCTCGATATTCTGAATAATATCCTGAACAAACTGATCATCAGTGATAGTCCGTTCGTCTTTTCATTTGATGACCGCGTCAATGGCGTCTATCTGGACGGTTTCGGAATGCTGTTCGACATGGAAAGTTACGGATTGTATGATGTTGCGGAATCGGTGAAGCGCGCTATAGAAAAAATTGAAATCGTTGACACTAAAGGAGATACCGTAATCAAAATCCGTAGCAGTCAGAAGGATAAGAGTGATAAGGAAAAATCCGCGGATAGTGAATCAAAAAGCATCACCGAAAAAGTCACTGAGACCAAAAATCTGTTAATGCAGTTTTACCGTGATTATGCGAGTGCGGTTAAATCGCTGAAACCGGAAGAACGTGTCGTTGTCAATATTCGTATCCGTAATCGGCAATCCGGTTATCCTTTTGCAGAGGAAAAGGTGCCGTCGCAGTTGCGCGCGTCAATCAAAGCCGACGATCTGATTAAATTCCGACAGGGCAAACTGCCTGAAGATCAATTCCTTAAGAAAATTCAATTCGCCGAGTCTTTTGATAGCCAAACTGATAATGAGATTGAAATCATGGAAAATATTCTGAATACGGCTCTCGGCAAGAGCAAAAACCGGAGACCTTTGGCTTATTCAGGGGGCACCCGGGGAATTTACCTGGATAATTTCGGGATACTTTTCTTTTCGCCGTCCAGTATTTTTGATAAAGGTATGAAAGTGCTCGTCAACAACCTGAGTCATTTTGAGGAGAAAGCGCGCGAATTCGAACGAAAAACCCGTGAATTTGAACGCCAGAACCGCGAATATGAACTAAAAGTAAAAGAATATATAAAGACAGAGGATAAAGCGTTATCGGAACCGCCTGAGCCACCTGAAGCGCCCGAAATGCCCGCGGTAGATATCGACATTGATTGGAATGGAACTAAAATGTTCGGGCAAAGTAAAGCCGCCGTCGATTCGATGATCAATGTCATGAGTGATCAGGTTATCGAATTGCTGGGTCGCTATGGTCATACCATGCGCAAGGTCAAGGACAACGAATGGGTCATGGTCGCGATCGATTTCAATTATAAAATATGGGATACCGAAGATAGTCGGTTATACCTTAAAGTGAGAAAATCCGATCTGTTGAAATATAACCGTGACGAAATCGACCTAAATGGCTTAAAGAAATTGATAAAAACCTGGCGCGGCTGATCGCATATCTGAGATAGTTATAACGCCCGATTTCAGCGACAAACCTGAGTCGGGCGTTTGAATTTACGATGCATACAGTTTGCTCTGCCGCTTATAGATCTCACGCATTTTAAGGAAGAAGGGAAGATAGACATCCCGTTTAAAATCCTGAAAAGCCCAGTCGTAAGGCTGATAGCGACCTTTGGAATAATGCAGAGTCAGATCGGCATAAATACCCTGTGTTAAGTAAACTTTATGGATTCCGTATTTTGCCGAAGCCAGCACGACTTTGTCATAATCGATGTAGCCCACATCCAGATTGACTTTGCGCTGGCCATGCAGTTTAAGTTTATCTTCGATGGCATTGGTCAATATTTTTGCCTTAGCCAGAAAATCCGGCGCTGATAATTTACTGAAAGATACAAACCGACGATAAATCGGCGTACCCATTTCTGCATTATAATAGTCAGTAATATCGAATGGGAAATCATCACTGACAAGGTCAATTATGCCGAAAGGAATTTCCGCCTCGCAGATCGCTTCCTGGAGTCGGTTTTCGTCGGAAAAAAGGGCTCCGATGAAATACTTGACTGGTTTTGCAGAAATCGGTTGCATTTGCCGGATAATCTATCATCAATTCTGAAAAATTCAAAAACCGGAAAATGCTCTGAATCAGGTAAAAATGATAAAGCGATTGCCTATTTGCTAAAAATTCGTAAAATTCAAGGCGGTTTTTTGAGATGTTAAAATAGAGTACTAACCGGAATGGTATAAATTTATTCTGCTATGGCTAAAAAAGCCTCTGTCATCAAAATCATCATATTCATCGTCTGTGCCATCGCGATTGTGATCTATGGATTTAACCTGGTCAAGGACCGCCTTCCGCGCAAATTGGTCAGTTTTATCGCCCCGACTAAGATCACGGTAATGACCTATGATATTAATTATGGTATGGGAATGGACAATATTTACAGTCTGTCGCGGATTGCCAAAATTATCCGCAGTGGCGCGCCGCACCTGGTGATCCTGAATGAGGTGGATTACAAGACCAAGCGCGGTTTCAATGACGAGCAAGCCCGGCGTCTCGCGGCTGACCTCGGCATGGAATTTACCTTTGCCCGGAATTATGAAATCGATGGCGGCTGGACCGGCAATGCCATTCTGTCCAAATTTCCAATCGAATTTGCCGAAAATAAGGTTTTCAAGCATGGTTATGGTCAGGAAACGAAAAGTCTCCTGCACATCATCATTAAGACCGGCAACGATAATATTCATTTGTTCGGTACGGAGTTAAGTGCAGATACGGCAATCAGTTCGATCCAGGCTGAGGAACTGGTTGCCTTCGTTTTCGAATGGGACGACAACAATCCAATTGTTGTGGGCGGAAACTTTGGCTTATCACCCGACCATAAACTGATTAACGAGATGACCTACTATTATTCCGACGTCGGAGCGTATATCCAGCCGGAAGGCTTTACCTATCCGTCCTACGCGCCAGGTAAACGTATCGATTATCTTTTTGCCAATAAATTTGCATTACCGGTTGAAGTATCAGTTCTCGATAATGAGCTGACCCGGGTAGCATCCGATCATTTGCCACTGGTGGCGCAATTTAAAATTCATTATTAGCTGTTCCGGCTTTTGCTGTTGGTGATTCGCAAGAGAAAATCTAATACAAAAAGGAGTCAGAAATGCACTACGATTTCTTAGATAAATTAGGGATAAAAGCGGTTAATTATGGCGCCACGACCGGTAGCAGTGACGGTTGGCTCAAGACGGGCGGCGGCGAACTGGTCAGTGTTTCGCCGATTGACGGGAAACCGATCGCTTCGGTGATTCAGGCTAACGTTGCGGATTATGAAAAGGTGATAAGCAAAGCCCAGACCGCCTTTAAAAATTGGTGCATGCTCCCGGCGCCCAAGAGGGGACAGGTCGTGCGCGAAATTGGAGATATTTTACGTGAATATAAGGAGCCGCTTGGTCAATTGGTAACGCTGGAAATGGGCAAGATTAAAGCCGAAGGAATGGGCGAAGTCCAGGAAATGATCGACATTGCCGATTTTGCCGTCGGTCAAAGTCGCATGCTGTATGGTCTGACCATGCATAGCGAGCGTCCCAATCACCGCATGTACGAGCAGTGGCATCCCTTAGGTTTGGTCGGAGTGATCACTGCGTTTAATTTTCCGGTGGCGGTCTGGTCGTGGAACTCCATGATTGCCGCAATTTGCGGCGATGTGACCGTCTGGAAACCGAGCTCGATGGCTCCCCTGACAGCAATAGCCGTGCATAATATTATCGCCCCGGTGATAGACAAATATGATCTGGATGGCGTGTTCAACCTGGTGATCGGCAAAGGCAGTGAAATCGGCGAAAACTTGATTAACGACCGGCGAATTCCTTTGATCAGCATGACCGGTAGCACCGAAATGGGAATTCGGATCGCCGAAGTGGTCGCCCGTCGCCTGGGAAAAACGATCCTTGAATTGGGCGGTAATAATGCTATAATTGTGGCGGAGGACGCCGATCTCGACCTGGCGGTGCGCGCCACCCTGTTCGGCGCGGTTGGAACCGCCGGACAGCGCTGTACCTCAACCCGACGAATCATTATCCAGAAAGAGATCAAGCCGAAGTTTGTTGAAAGTCTGTTAAAAGCTTATAAACAAGTGCCCATCGGTAATCCATTGAATGACGGCGTGTTGATGGGACCGGTTATCGATGCAATGGCGCTTAAAGCGATGCAGGCGGCAATCGAAAGAGCAATCCGTGACGGCGGTCGCTTGTTATATGGCGGCGACCATCTGACCATTAAGGGACTCGAAGGCGGTTTCTATGTCACACCGGCAATCATGGAGGTCAGCGATGACAATCCGGTGGTTAAGGAAGAAACTTTCGCGCCCTTGCTTTATATCATCGAATACGAAA
>JALOAB010000143.1 GCA_023229045.1 Fidelibacterota bacterium | reverse complement strand
ATACTAGTCAAAGAATCAGTGCAAACCTATAATCAAAATCGGCCGCATATGGCACTAGGGTATCGCACCCCGGAGAGTGTCTATGCGACCTATTAACCTGTCAACTATTTTAGGACAAGACAATGAAATCCAATATTTTAATAGTTGATAATGATGCCGTGATCTGTGAAATCTATGGTGAATTCCTGGAGCAGAATGGCTATTCAGTTACAACAGCCTTAAGCGTGGATAAAGCTTTAAGATTGATTAAAGAACAAAGACCGGATTTGATTTTATCTGAAGTTGTCATGCTCAGTCGTAACGGATTTGAATTCTACGATGAAGTCAAATCAATATATCCTGAAATTTCTTTTGTGTTCATGACCGGTCATGATAACGATCCCAAAATTATTGAAAATCTTGATAGATATGGAAAGAAATGGTTTGCCAAGCCAATTCAGTTGGATGAAATGCTGAAGGTTATCCGCGGCGAACTTTTCGCAACTTAGACGAATTGATTGCGCTGAATGTGTTTTTTAATAAATTTAACTTTGATCGGTATACTATTCTCGGAAATCAATCTCTTTACAATTTTCCAGTTATCCTTTGATCGCACAATGATGGTCGCCTCAAAGTGAACGATGGCATTTTTGTCACATTCGGCTAATTGACTTAGTCGATCAATGAAAGATTCTTCCAGAATCGATTGGGTAGTCTCAAAATTAAAACAACGTAATTTTTCATGCTTTTGAATTATCATATCCGGCACATAACCCCGCCACAGCCTGGGGCTGCCTCTGTAATCTCCTAGTAATTTTGTAAAGACTTGATAACCGCGTTTCTTATATATTCGGAGAAGATAGGACAGCAGGTTAAATTGATCGTGTTTTAAACGGGTGAGTAAGAGCGAATGTCGCAGGGCATTGATAACCCGTGCATTCAGGACTTCGAGATCAAAAGGTTTGGTCACATAATCATCGGCGCCGGATACCAATCCACTGACCTGGAATTCGGTCGAAACCTGGGCTGTCAACATGATTACCGGAATGAAAGACGTTATCGGACGGGTTTTTAAAGTTTTTAACACCGAGAGACCGTCCACATCCGGTAAATTAATATCAAGTATGATTAAATCCGGTTCTTCATTAATCGCCAGATCGGTCACTTTCGTTCCCCGCGTACAGGTGATGACTTTATAATTTTGACGCGAGAAAAATTGTGTAATCAGTTCGAGAATACTCTCATCGTCATCGACTGCGAGTATTTTCTGCATGTATACCTCATAACTTTAAACAACAAATCCAAGTAAATATAGACAGGGTGATCAGAATTTGAAAATAAAATTTGTATTTGAAGAAAATATTTGTAACCAATCTAAAAATGCGGTGTCAAACAGACAGTAATTGTTCTTTGAAATCTGGCATAATATTTGTAATATAGCCAGTGTTATTTGAAAATAAGCGATTTCACTGAGAAGAATAAAAAATTCCCCTCCCCCTCCCCGGATGTGCCGTAATATCCCTCAAAATCCCCCTCTTTTACGTTCGGGGAGGGAAACCTCACAATCGACGATAAATCATAGATTAGCCGCCTAAAAAGCGGCTTTTTTATTGATTAAAAATTGTTTGAGTGGTAACTGTCAAAAATGGTAGTATCACCAAAAAATTGGTTTATGAGCGTTTTCTTAATACTGGCAATTGGTTCCCGCTAGATAGAATTAAAGCCTAAAAATACCTATTGACAATGCCCTTTTCTTGTCTTATATTCAATTAGTAACTCAGATTAGAACTACAATTGAAAGAACAACTGAAAAATCTAATCCAACGTCTCAGAAAGTCGCTGGTTATCAGTCTGATTTTTATCCTGGCGCTGGCGCAGAATAGCTTTTCTGAGGAAAAATCAAGAATGCCGAACTGGATTTATGATGCGGTGTGGTATCAGATATTTCCCGAACGCTTTCGTAATGGTGACCCTAATAATGATCCTACCATTGAGACCTTGGAAGGTACCTGGCCATATGAGAAACAAATCCAATGGAGCGTAATGCCATGGACTTCTGACTGGTACAAGCTGCAACCCTGGGAATTATTTAACGGACGTGATTTTTATTATAATGCGCAATTGCGGCGCTATGGCGGCGATTTACAGGGCATTTTAGATAAACTTGATTATCTCAATGAATTGGGAATTAACGCCATTTATCTGAATCCGATTTTTGAATCAGCCTCAGCTCATAAATATGGGACGACGATGTATCATCACGTCGATAATAATTTCGGTCCCGATCCGGCGGGCGACATACTTATATGGGCAGCCGAGAAGGCTGAAGATCCCTCAACCTGGCAGTGGACCGCGGCTGACAAATTATTCCTGAAATTGATTCAGGAAGTACATGCGCGTGGTATGAAGATTATCATCGATGGTGTTTTTAACCATGTGGGTATTCCATTTTGGGCTTTTCAGGATGTTCGTAAAAACGGCAAGAGCAGTCCGTATGCCGATTGGTTTGTGATTAAATCATTTGATGACCCAGGAACGCCGGAGGATGAATTTGAATATCAAGGTTGGTACGGAGTAACCGATTTGCCGGAAATATGGGAAGACGAGAACGGTCCGGCGCTGGCTTTTCGGGAGCATATCAAAACGGTTGTTAAGAGGTGGGGCGATCCTGACGGCGATGGCGATCCGTCGGATGGCATCGATGGTTGGCGACTGGATGTAGCCGAGATGGTCAGCAAGGCTTTCTGGCGTGATTTTCGTAAATGGGTCAAAGATGTAAATCCGGATGCATACCTGACCGGTGAAATCTGGTGGGAAGATTTCATGAACAATAAAATGTTCGATGCTTCACCATGGTTGCAGGGTGATATTTTTGACGGTGTAATGAATTATCGCTTTGGTGACGCCATGCTGAAAGGCTTCGTTGATAAAAAGATGCGCGTGAATCCATCAAAACTTGATAATCTGTTGGGCGATATTAGAGAGAAATATCCGCTTTCGGCGCAGTATCAACTCCAAAATATCATGGGCAGTCATGATAATGAGCGCTTTGCCAGTATGCTGATAAATCCGGATCGGACTATCGATCATGGCGGTAATCTGGTATATAATAAGAAGTTTAAGGTAAACCGCCCGCCCGACGACTTCCGCAAAATCCAAAAAGCGATTTTGGCTTTTCAGTTTACATATATAGGGGCGCCCTATATTTACTATGGTGACGAGGTCGGAATGTGGGGCGCGGACGATCCGGATAACCGCAAACCGATGATCTGGTCGGATTTACAATATGAACCTGAAAAAGCGCATCCGCTCGGAATGAAAAGACCAGAGGATTCGGTAAGGGTTGATGAGGATTTGCTTGATTATTATAAATCTTTGATTAACCTGCGCAAAGAACATGAAGTATTGCGTCGCGGAACTTATCGTACGGTAGTTGTTGATGATAAAAATAAATTACTGATTTTCGATCGCACTATCGAAAATGATACAATCCGGGCGTTTTTTAACATTTCTGCAAAAAAGAGTAGAGTGTTCCCGCCTGATTCATTTGCCTCAGAGGGCAAGTGGCAGTTGATATACTCAGTTAATTCAAATACAAATACTCTCGAGCCGTGGGGAGTATTGATTTATAAAAGTCTAGATTGAAGGAAAAAATTATAATGTCGGAAAAAGCGATAGGATAGAGGTTGAGAATGAAATTAAAAAACAGACTGCTTTTTGTTCTAATTCTGATAGTGGCGAACCTTTATTCAGGGAATACCGGCAAGATAACCGGAGTAGTAACAGATAGTGAGACCAGAGCGCCACTGATGGGATGTAATGTCATGCTGGAAGATACTTATCTGGGAGCGGCTTCAGATATTGATGGCCACTTCATGATATTGAATGTTCCGCCAGGCGAATATCGGCTAAAAGCCCAAATGATCGGTTATCAACAAAAAATTATCACTGGTGTCATCGTTTCAGTTGATTTGACCACGTCGATAGACATCGAAATGAGCACCCAGGCGATTGAAGGCGAAGAAGTAATAGTAACCGCTGAGCGGAAAATGATTGTGAAAGATAGGACTGCTACGGCATCGCATGTCAAAGCCGAAGAACTTGCGGCATTACCGATTACTGAAGTCAACGATTTACTGGAGATGCAGGCTGGTTACGTGGACGGAAGCCTGCGGGGCGGTCGAAAAGGCGAGGTGGCATATCTTATTGATGGAATTCCGGTTACTGATTCGTACGATCGCAGTGCCGTTATCGATGTCAATAAGAACATGATCCAGGAATTGCAGGTTATCTCCGGCGCTTTTAACGCTGAATATGGCAAGGTGATGTCCGGTATCGTCAATATAACCACAAAACAAGGCAGTAATAAGCATGGCGGATCGCTGGAATTGTATGGTGGTGATTATATAAGCACACATGATGAGGTATTCGATAATATAGGTCAAATTAATCCATTCAGTATCAGAAATGGTGAAGTAAGTTTATTCGGCCCGCTTGTAAAAGACCGGATATTTTACTATCTAAATTCGCGCTATATTTATTTTGGCGGTTGGCAACAAGGACAGAATCGATATACACCCACTTCGATACTAGCGACCGGTCCGGATGGCTCTGCATTTTTACTCGATTCGACCAGTATGCAAGGAGATCAAAAATGGGTCGATATTAACTGGAACCGGAAGATATATTTGCAGGGACAACTGATATATAGGATGTCTAACCGGTCGAGTATCTCATATAATGTTTTCTACGATAATAAAGACTACCAGGATTATGACCGAATGTTTAAATATAATCCGCAGGGTCTATTGAAGAAGAACCTGACGGCAGAGACGCACCTGGTGAAATTTCAACAGCAGTTAAGTTCCAAGACCTTTTTCAATATTTCCGGTTCATACTACTACAGAAAATATTCCGGTAGATTATCTGACAAAACAGGCTATAATGACAGTACTACTTATGTCCACCCCTATTACCTTTATCAGTATCCCTATCAATTTTATTTTGCCGGCACCCAGAACGATCATGAATATCGCAACAGCCAAACCTACCTTTTGAAATGGGATATGACCTCGCAGATCAATGAACGCCATCAGATCAAGAGCGGACTTGAATTACAACAGCACGACCTTTCGTTAAGAACATTCACGGTGCGTCCGGCACCCGGAGAAACCTATGTTGATTTTGCTTCGGGATTGGAAATTCCATCGAACTGGAGTCCGTATATTCATCCGACAATTTTGGGCGATAGCACGATCTATGCCAGTTATTATCGCCATAAACCATATGAGTTTGCCGGATATATCCAAGACAAGATGGAATTCAACGAATTGATTATAAATATTGGAATTCGTTTCGATTATTTCGAGCCGGATGGTATAATTCTGGCGGATCCGACTGATCCTGAGATATATGAACCGATCAAACCGCAAAATCGCTATCACGATCTCAATGAAAACGGTATTCAAGATGCAGGTGAACTGCCGGTTTCTCTTGAAGAGCGTAAGACCTACTGGTATAAAAATGCCAAGGCAAAATATCAGTTTAGCCCGCGCGTTGGTATATCGTTTCCCATCAGCGATCAGGGCGCATTTCATTTTTCATACGGACACTTCTTTCAAATCCCCAATTTTACTTATTTGTATCAGAACCCGGATTTTGATCTTGGATCGGGCACCGGTAATCAGGGATTAATTGGAAACGCCGATCTTAAACCGGAACAAACGATTGTCGGAGAAATAGGTGTTCAGCAACAATTAACTGAGAATTTTTCGATTGATGTGACGGCTTATCTAAAAGATATTCGCGATCTGACCGGCACCCGCGCAGAAGAAATTGAAGTATATGGCGGTTCGGCCACCTATAGCAAACTGGTAAACAGCG
>JALOAB010000142.1 GCA_023229045.1 Fidelibacterota bacterium | reverse complement strand
CCCCATACTACCGGATAATAAAGTTGTTTTATAATAATCGGAGACTGTGAAGTTTTAGATAATATCTGTTCATAGGAATTTTTCGGGATGAGCTTTATTTCGTCTGGATTATTGCCCTCCACATACCAGCTCATTTCTTTGAGTGTATTTTCTTTATGTTTATCTAAAACAACAGAATCTATATAACAAAACCTTTTAAAATTTCTATGGACTGCATTTTTGCTTTCCTTGCTACCTAAACATGCAATTGGATTATTTTCAGAACGATTGAAGAGTTCCTCACGAGTTAAATCAAAATAAAAAATATAATCAAAATATTCTCTGAGTGGTGGAATCGCCGCACCAACTCCATAACATATTATTGCGATGTTGGCTGGTTTGTCAGAATTACGAATATCATGCAAATCTTTCCTAATACGATCTATCTTATTATTATCAAAAAACTGACTTATATGCCCTTCAAAGACATATCCAAAATAAGGATCGCGATCCAAATATGGATCGATCATCAGATCTATTTCGGATGGCTTCTTTAAACATTTTGATATATCAAAAAACTTATAGCCGATCCCTTCGGCGGTCAGGATATCCTGCAACTCTTCAATGGTATTCTCCCAATCAATTCCCAGGTAGCCATCCAGAGCCATTAAGCAAGGACTCTTTTTTTGTCCGAAATGCTGACTAATAGACTTTACAATTGATAAACAAACCTGATGTTTGCCGACAACAATCGAATCAATCGTTGTTTTTAATATTTTCGGTTGGTTATAATATCTGTCACTCGCGGTATAATAAACGGGCATCTTTTCTCCTGTAATCATTTCTGAAGTCTAATAATTTCAACCATATTCCTGGTGTTCCCATATTTGCGCAATCTCTTCGAGGGTTTTTCCTTTAGTTTCAGTCATCATGGCAAGAACGAAAAAGAATGTGATAAAACACACCAATGAAAATAAATAAAAACTCCTCCCTCCGATTTTTTCTATCAGCCACGGAAAACTCTGCACAACGATAAAATTGGAAATCCATAAAGCCATCGTTGCTAAGGAAACCGCCCGCCCTCTGATTTTATTGGGGAAAATCTCCGAAATATAGATCCACGGTATCGGTCCCATACTAAACGCAAAAAAAGCAATAAATGATAAAATCGGAATCAGCACCAAGTAACTCCTGGCATTATCTAATCGCATAATATAACCGGCAAATGAAAGCGAAGCCGTCATCCCGATTAAACCTAATAGAAGGAGTGGTTTCCGCCCGAATTTATCCACATACGCTATAGCTATTATTGTGAATATGAAATTGACTAAACCTACAATTACAGATGCCAGAAATGCTGAGGAAGCGCTTGCATATCCGCTCCGCATAAATATCTTGGGAGCGTAATAAATCACTGCATCAATTCCACAAATCTGGGATAGAAATCCGAGTAAAACCGCAATTATAAGAATTTTCCTTAATCCGGGTTGAAATAAAACTCTGAATGTGCCTTCTTCACCTTTCAGTGACTTTTTTATCTCAACCATGTCAATTTCAGATTGCACGGAGCCGCCAATCTCAGTAAGAATTCGCATGGCATCATCAAGTTGACCTTGTTTAGCAAGCCATCTTGGGCTTTCTGGTACGCAAAAAAGTAGAAAAATAAACAATCCGGCCGGGATAGATTCGACTCCAAACATCCAGCGCCAGTTATTCAAACCAATATCCACCAACAACCAATTGGAAAAGTAAGTTAATAGAATACCTAAAACGATACTTAGTTGATTAAGCGATACCAAACGACCGCGGATATCTGCCGGAGATACTTCAGAAATATACATTGGAGATAGAACCGAAGAAGATCCAACCGCCAGTCCACCTATAAATCGTGCGATTATCAAATCCATATGGGTTCTGGCAACAGCTGATAGAATAGCTGAAATCGTAAAGAATACGGCTGTTATGATGAGTATTTTCTTCTCACCGAATCTGTCACTTAAAGCTCCCGTACTACTTGCCCCAATTATACAGGCAATTATCAAGACGCTGACTGTAAATCCTTCCTGATATACATTGAGATTAAAGTGTTTAGTTACAAAGGGAATAGCTCCCGATATCACTCCGGTATCAAATCCAAATAGTAAACCACCTACTGCGGCAACAAGTGAAATAAAGTAAATATACACGATATTTCTCTCTTTGGATCGATGAACTGCCATTTTTAGTTACTTTTTTATTCTATTACAACATCCTCATCAGTATCCGGAAAACCGGAGATACATAGTTCTATCGAATTTGATTCGGAGTTACTGTTACTATTTCATCTAACTCAATTATTTACCATAATGCTTTTTGATTTTCGACATCAAAATATTTCAATCTCTTTAGATCAAAGTAGATGGATATCATATCTCCTTGCTTAGCATCAATAAATCCCATTTTTTTACACGTAAATGTTATGTTATGTACATTTACATAAAGCAAGGTTTCATTGCCCAACGGTTCAACCAAATCGATAATTCCTTCAATTGGATTAGAACATGATTTCCTGGACTCAAGATATATATCTTCTGGTCGAATACCAATAATCACTTTTTGGATATCATGACTAGTTAGATAATCGGTCACTTCAGTTGGTATTTCTAATTCAATTCCACTATCTTTATCAGTTAACAGGCCAGAATCAGTAAGCGCCATTTCCGTTATATTCATTTTGGGACTTCCAATGAATCCGGCTACAAATAAATCGCTGGGATTATTATACACTTCCATTGGAGTGCCAATTTGGTGAATAATACCATCCTTCATCACAACGATACGACTTCCCATCGTCATAGCTTCAACTTGATCATGAGTCACATAAATCATTGTCGTTTTCAGACGCGAATGCAGTTTTTTTATTTCAGTGCGCATTTGGGTCCGTAATTTTGCATCCAGATTAGATAGAGGTTCGTCAAAAAGGAAAACCTTAGGTTTCCGAACAATAGCGCGCCCTAAAGCAACGCGCTGGCTTTGTCCGCCTGACAGTTGCTTTGGTTTTCTATTTAGCAATTCCTGAAGTTCCAGCACTTCGGCTGTTTCTGCTACCATTTTACTGATCTCACTTTTCCGATATTTTCTGAGCTTCAGTCCAAAAGCAATGTTTTCATATACAGTCATATGGGGATAGAGAGCGTAGTTCTGGAAAACCATTGAGATATCACGATCTTTAGGAGCAATATCATTAACTACTTTTTCATCAATCAGAATATTACCTGCCGTGAGCTCTTCCAAACCAGCTAATAATCTAAGAGTAGTCGATTTTCCGCATCCCGAAGGCCCGACTAAGACTAAAAATTCACCATCTCGAACCTCCAAATTGAGATTTTCAATTACTTTGGTTGTGCCGAAATATTTGGTAATATTCACAAATTTTATCTCTGCCATACGGTATCCTCCAACGGAATGATTTTAGCTCAATTTTTCTAAATGAACTTCTTACTCGATTTGTATGCTCTATTATTTGGGTTCTGTACATAAACCTATCAGATCATCGATATGGGCGGTCGCCAGGCAAATGGTGGTATCGGCGGCACCATAATAGATTTTTACCTCGCCCGACTCTTCCAGAATATTTCCGGTAACGAAAATAACGTCATTGCGATAGCCGCCGCTGATTTCATATTCTGCTTCAGGAGCCAGCAAAGGTTTTTTGCTCATTCCGATAATTTTTCTGGGATCCTCGAGATCAAGAAGCATTACCCCGGAGCAGTAGCGTTTTTTCCAGGTTTTTTCATATCCGTTACGCTGACGTGACGGATCATAATCAGACGCATGGAAAATGGTTAGCCAGCCTTTAGGCGTTTTAATAGGTGGGGCACCGGGGCCGATTTTTAAATTAGCAAACGGTACATGCTCAACACCTAACAGTAAATCGGATTTACCCCAATAAACCAGATCCGGCGATTCCGAAATCCATATATCAAAACGCTCCGGATAACCAGGCCGACCATAAATCGGAAATGGGCGTTCCAAACGGACGTAGTTACCATTAAATTTTTCTGTAAATAAGACAAAATTTCGATTATCAGGCGCAGAAATGGAAATAACCTCAAATTTTTCGAAATCTTCGGTGACTGCGATTCCACCCCGTACTCCATGACGGGTCTCCATGGCAAAAGTCATATAACATTTACCGTCGATTATTATCAGTCTGGGATCGTAAGTGTTTAGAAATTCTTCATTTTGCATATTGAAACAAGGTTTGGGCATTACTTCCCATTTTATGCCATCATCGCTATAGGCCAGACCTAAATACAATCCCTCTCCGACCGTGTATTCATCGATCCTTTCATCGTTTCTAAATACCATTACATATTTACCCTGATATTTAGCGAATCCGGCATTGGAAACCAGGTCGGATTTATAGGGCACATCACTTGCTTTCAGTATGGGATTTTGCGAGTATCTTTTAATTACCGGGCTTGAAGTTAATTTCCCAATCAATCGTTCATTCATATTCATCTCCTTTATTAAAATGTTTGTTGGTTATTTTATTATTCGTCATCTTCAACAGGTTCGGGCTCTTCGACAGAAGATCTTTCAAGATACTGTCGTACTTTTTTGGCCATTTCCTTACCAATTAATCTCTTGAAAGGCGGCACGGTCGCATTTACTATGCCCGAAGTGAGTCGGATCGCAAAGTCGCCGATTATTTCAAAAGCTTCAGGCGCTATATTTTCAATAGAATCATTCCACGAGTGGCCTAATCCAAGCGCTTGTCGATAAAAATTAATCGCCGGTATCCCTTCTCCGCAGAATGGCATATTATCACTTGAATAGATATCATGCTCGATTGTCAGATCCAAATCTTCGATTTTATTCAAAGCGTCCAGATAATGATACAACGGTTTTCCGGCAGTTACCCGTAAAACATTTTTCCCGAGAATGGTACCGCCAAGATCGAAGTTAAAAACCATTTTTATTTTCTTTAAAGCTTCTTCAGATTCGCTTTCTTTTAATTTTTTCACATAGGCTTTCGATCCCCGCAATCCCAATTCCTCTCCAGAAAATAGTATGAAGCGGACAGTCCTCTGCGGTGGATTCTGTTTATAATAACGAGCTAATTCCAGGACCGTAGCTGTCCCAGCCGCATTATCGTATATACCGTGGTTCAAAGTCGAATCGTAATGCCCACAGAAAATAAACTCTTCATCAGGTCGAACAGAACCCTCGATTTTGGCGATGACATTACGCCCGGTACCATTCAAATCTGACTCATCTTCTATTTTCAGATATACCTTTGTAACCTTTTTTTTCATCATCTCCAGAGCATCGTCATATCCGATATAACAGACTGGCAATTCGCCCCACTTCTCGACATAATCACCATTAAAGGTAATCCCGAAAAGTTCCTTATTATGCTCCATCGGAATAATAACCGCGGCCGCGTTATGACGCTTTAATCTTTCATATAAAATACGATCAACATTACCAGTTGTCATTACTACTTTGCCTTCAATATCATCACAAAACCGTTCGCCACCAGAGTCAATGTATTTAAAATCTGCTGTTAAGCCTTCTGGCGGAGTGCCCCCCGAAATGACACGATGAGTAATTCGCACCTCTTTTTCATAAGGACTGACTATTTTCATTTTTGAAGAAAATTTATAGCTCGTCGCCAAAGGAAAATCATGATGTTCTACTTTTAAACCAATATCACGCAACTCTTTCGAAATAATCTCAGCCGCTTTTCTTTCACCTTCGGTGCCGCCCACTCGCATAAAATCAATTCTTTTAACTAATTCAAACGCCCTTTTACCACTGAACGTATTATTCATATTATTCTCCTTTCAATGTTTTGTTTTTTATTATATAATTCTACCAAATCATCAACATTTTCCTGATTTCTGAGTATTTAT
>JALOAB010000141.1 GCA_023229045.1 Fidelibacterota bacterium | reverse complement strand
AAAGATGGACCAACCCAATCTTAAAACTCAATTATAAAGAACACAACCTGATCACCGGTTCGGAATTCGGTCCTGAGAGTTCATTAATATTAACTTTTATATTCATAGTGCTGATTGGATATTTATTATACAGGCATAAATCTAAAAATCCAAATTGACCTATATTCCTTTGATAAAAGAGTTGCAACAAGGCGGTTTTGAAGAATATCTCATCAAGAAAAAAATTAAGCCATTACAAAGAAAGCAATAACATACTGACTTATAGGTCAGCACTTTCTTAAAATCTGTTTAGTATTTTCAATCTTTTGGTTTTTTATTTTTAAAATTCACAAACGCAAATTATATTTGCCCTTCAGCGTATAACAAATGATATAGGATAATACGAATATGAAACGACTTATTGTAATTCTGATGGTCATCTCAACCAATGTCTTCTGTCAGGATTACATCAATGTCCAATTGACCTCAACCACCAAACATGGTTTGCTGGATGATATTTCTAAAATCACCTTCAATGCCGAAGGAACGGTCATCAATTTTGAGTTGACGAGCGGTGGCACTGATTCGGAAAACCTGGATGAAATTCTGAAAATTACCTTTGATTCGGAAGCGCTCGGAGATCAATCGCTACCGGTTGAACTTCAGAATTTCAGGGCAATCCAGAGCGGTGATGATGTTCGAATCAGCTGGGAAACCGCCTCGGAAGTCAACAACTACGGCTTTGAGATCGAGCGAATATCTGACGACATTTCCGAATGGACGAAGATCGGTTTCAGGGAAGGTAACGGCAGTTGTACTAACGCAAATTTCTATGCCTTCATTGACGAAAAAGCTTGGAAATTTCAGAACCTGAAATACCGGTTGAAACAGATCGATTATGACGGGAGTCATGAATACAGTCCGGAAATTTCCGTGGTCGACAAAGCAAAGACAATTCCTGCGGTATTTCGAATTCACAACAATTATCCCAACCCATTCAATCCGGTCACGACTATTTCCTATGAAATCGCCGAACAAGGTCTTACGACGATGATAATTTATGATATGCTGGGTAAAGAGGTGGATATCCTGGTGAATACAAACCAGCAACCCGGCCGGTACGAAATAAAATTCGATGGTTCTCAACTGTCCAGCGGGGTGTACTTTTGCAAATTTACATCGGGTAGTCATACGAAATTAATTAAAATGTTATTGGTAAAATAGAAGGGGACAGAAATGTACGGTAAAAAGATAAAAAGTTATTTACTATTGATTATGGTTTTGACAGTGCAAATGGCATTTGGGCAATTAAAAGGTATGATGATTTATCTATCTGACGGAAATATTGTAAAATTGGCTGTCTCTCAAATTGATAGTATAAATTTTAAAAATAATGTTGTCGATATTGATAGTAATGTCTATAAAATAATTCAAATTGGTGATCAATGTTGGTTAGCTGAAAACCTGAAGGTGACGCATTATCGTAATGGTGATCCAATACCAAATGTTACCGATGCAACAGAATGGAACGCTCTCACTACTGGAGCTTACTGTAATTATGATAACAATTCGAGTAATGCAGAGATTTATGGTCGGCTTTATAATTGGTTTGCGGTAACTGACAGCCGCAATATCGCACCGGAAGGCTGGCATGTGCCGAGTGATGCCGAGTGGGATACATTGGTTAATTACCTTGGTGGATTCGATGTAGCCGGCGGCAAACTGAAAGCAACCGGAACAACTTACTGGGCTAGTCCCAATGAGGGCGCCACTAACGAAAGTGGTTTTACCGCGTTGCCCGCGGGCCTCCGCGGCTATAATGGTACCTTCGGCAGTCTGGTGGAGGGTTACAGCGCCCTCTTCTGGTCATCCACGGAGTGCGATGGTGGCAGTGCGTGGAGACGGGCATTGTACTACGGCCATGACGATATCAACCGGTACAACGACAACAAGCCCTGGGGGTTTTCGGTGCGTTTGGTGAGGGATTAGACGATTCCGATACGGCCCGACAGAAGTACGGGATTTCACTTCGTTCAACTTCGCTATCGGGATGCCCTGTGTGTATTTGACAATTTGGGGTATCCCGACGGAGTCGGGATCGAATAGGATTTTTGAAAAACAGAAGAAGAGCATTTTGAGCTCTGGTAGGGCTATCGCTTATCCATAAGTCTGTAAAATTCAGCATTATTATAAATAGTAGAAGTTGAGGATTATTGACTAACTATAGAGAGGAGTATTTATTATGGAACCATCCATATTAATCGCGAAAATTTTAGCCGTCATTTATATCTCATCCGGAATTGCAGTCCTGATCGGCACGTTTAAGATGAGTGATTTCGTCATCGAATTCGAAAAATCGCCGGCTTTGACATTCGTGTCCGGCTGTGTCGCAATTATATTGGGGATGATTTTGGTTACCTATCATAACATCTGGGTTGGCAACTGGCGGGTCATAATCACGATCATTTCATGGATTATGCTGGTTGGCGGAGTGAGCGTTGTAATCATTCCCAAATCTCTTTTCTTTATGAAAGGATTGATTAAAGACAACCGGCTTTGGGGGCTCTTTATGTTAATTTTCGGGCTGTTGATAGGCTATTTTGGATTTTTCGTTTAAGGACGATTCCATTTCCTATTATCGGGGACAATACATAATCGTAGCAAAAGGACGAATTTTTCCTATATTATCCTGATTTTTAAGATAGAAAATGAAAGAAAACTCGCTGATGCCGATCAATCCTAAAAAGTTCCGATTATGCCTTGTATTACTTCTAATCGCAGGAATCAGCCGAGCCCAGTTTTATGACGATTTCAATAAAGATAAAATCGAGGGCTGGTTTTTCTTTACCGGCGACGGCAACGTGAGCATGGACCTGGTGCAGATGGATGGATATGCCCGCATTCGGATCGATGCTACCAAAGATAAATATAACGTGTGGTGGACGATCATCAAGCGCGATATTTCGGGTTTTGTCGATCTCAGAAAATTGCAGGATCCCGCTTACGAACTGCGGGTGGAAGCCAAGGTGCGCCTAAGTGCGGCGCCACGCCGTCTGAACTTTATGATAAACACCCAGCGCACGACTAATTTTCATGAACACCTGATGGAATTCGATATTCCCGATATATCCAATTGGCACGTCATAAGTTACACTACCAAAAATCTGAACGTCAGACCCGGCGATACATTATATGTGCAGTTGGACGCGACTGATCTGGGATGGGACAAATATTACGTCGATATTGATTATTATCGCGCTGATGTGGTAAATGTTAAAACAGCCGGGCTCGATAAAGGTGAGGCGGTTCCCTATCACCCACCGATCCCGGATGCGAACACTTTTTCGTATCATCTGAATGTGGCTCACGATTGTCTGATAAATTCGGATTTTCCGGGTATAAATTTCAATGACTGGCGGATCAAGACGCCCAATGGCGATGCCAATGGATTTTCAGTTTCCGGCAATCAATGGGCGATTTTAAAATGGGATTTAAGAAAATTCAAAGGCCGCAAAGTCGATCAGGCTGGTTTGCTGGAACTCACGACGCTGGCGCTGGCTAATGGGGGCAATTATTGCGAGGTCTACGGCGCGGATTTCGGGATGGAATTGGGTAAAATTCGGGTGATAGAAATCTTGAGCGGCGACCCGGAGTGGGATCAGGAAAAAGTTACCTATGACAATTTCACGCAGGGAAAAACATATGCCGCAGTTTTCAATACTCAGATGATTTATGATGCGGATCTAACCGTCGTATCCGGCGGTAAATTTTTCATCACGATTTCAAAGCCAGTTATGCAACGTTTACTCGATGGGACAACCAGGGGACTGCTGATCCGCCCGCTCGGAGCGATTGACGCCGCTTTCTTTGCTTCCGAAAATAAATCCGGACAAGAACCCAAATTGCACTTCAATCTAAAGCAATAATTGGATTGAATAATCACGAAAAATAATCAAGTAGTCCGGTGAATTATCGGGCTTCGATTAATAGGTTATATCCAAATAAAACGGGGCTGAATCTTCAGCCCCGTTTTTATTTGAAATAATTGGCTACTTGTCTATAGACTGGACATCACTAAATCGATATTATATGTGACCGTCTCCCCTGCTTTCAATCTGACATCGAACCACGGGATAATCACCGAACTCTGGTAAATCCGCTCGAATCCGGCCTCGGAGAGCGATACGGTCTCAACCGGGAAACGCCAGAATTCGGTGGCTTGCGGTACAATTACTTCGGCTTTGAATTTGTCCCATTCATTGACGACGCCCAGCGCCTTGATTCGGGCTAAAACACCCGTCGAGTTCAGCGCCGGCTCGGCGGTCTTTTCGCCGTCAGCAATGTAATAGCGGTCCGGCGAATCGCCGCCCAGTAGCGCGAAATTAAACTCCGGTCCAAAGCGAAAAACATTTTCGCGGGCGTTGGCGTTAGTCAAAGTGTAAGTGATTTTCAGAGATGATTTGTCAAATACTATTGCCTTGATAATTTCAAACTTCTGCCAGTTAATCCAACCTTGTCGGTTAAGCGTTAGCGTACGCGATTTTTCATCGAGCTCGGCGTGATAGCGACCCATAATAAAGTCACTGTCCTCAAAATATTCGCCGTCACGGAATTTTTCCAGCGAGATAGCCGGATGGATGATATGATCCACTAAGGTCTTGCGCGGATATTTATCATATTTGAGATATTTTTCAAGCCCTTTTTCTTTGGAAAGCACCAGGTCGTGGATACTGCCGCTGGTATTGGAATTTTCTCCGCTGTCAGCCAGGACCACTTTGCGATGATATGATTCCCGATAACGCTGAATATTATTCAACAGGTTAAAGGATTTATCCATTAACGACAATTCCGCTAGCATGCCGCCGCGATGCGGTGCGATGATGGTATGCAGATTACCGTAATCGACGACAATCTCGTCTTCGCCATCGGCGTCAAAATCAAAAACTTCCGCCCGGAAACCTTTCGCACCCAGAATTTTATTCAGCAGGCGTTCACCGGTCAGGAGTTCGGAGTAAATCGCATGACGCAGGTGTGGCAGGTACAGCCCGCCAAAAATGCCATGCCAGTAGGCGCAGTTGCAGGTGCCACGCCAGAGGTGCAGACGCACCTGTTCGAGTTCGCGGCGCTGACTGTCAGTCAATTCTTTAACATTAACCCGGTTTATTCGCTCCGAGAGATTTAGCATTTTCTTCTGCATCCAGTTACTCTCGTCGTACTTGAAAAGGAAATTGCGCCAGATGCCGCCCTTGATAAACGGACGGGCTTCTTCGATCCGATTTTTATGTTCGAATTCGTGGACCAGGTCGGCAAACTTCTCGCCCGCCGCCCACGGCAGAGACCATTCGCTCATTTCAAAATAGGAGGCGCTCGGCAGGTAAATGCGCCCCTTGGGCGGATGTTTTTCATACCATTCGGCAAAAGTCAGGGTTTTCAACCATTCACTGTTCTTGCGCAAAGCTGTGAAAAAATCCCGCAACCAGCCTTTGGTAAAAACCTGCTCATGAGTACCCGGCCAGACTCCGAATTTCTCGCCATCGTCAGCCATAACGACGACGGTTTGACCGTCTTCGGTGGCAAATTTTGCCAAATGATCGATGGTTGCCTGTGGCTCCTGAAAAGGAATCGTGTAGCGCAGACGTTGACTGATCGGAAAAATACCAAGCGTTTTCCCCTGCTCTTCCGTCAGAAAATGACCGGTGAGTTCGCTTTCCTGTTTGCCATTGCTTAGAAAATGATAATCATCAACGGTGATGTACTTAATCCCGGCTTCGGCAATTGGTTTGGCGAGATGTGGTTCCCAGACCCGCTCGGTCAACCAGAGCCCCTTTGCCGGATAATTGAACCGTTTTTGAATGTAGTCGTTCATCATCCTGATCTGGCCAACCTTATCGGCATCGGGAATCATGGCCAGCACCGGCTCGA
>JALOAB010000140.1 GCA_023229045.1 Fidelibacterota bacterium | reverse complement strand
GTCAGTCACTCCCCAGAATCATCCTGGCGAACGTTATAGTGCGGAAACGGATAGCTCGCTGGCAGTAAAATATGCTCCGATCAATCCAAACGCACCGGCCGGTGATGGTTCCTGTGAAGTTACGGTCATCGATCCATCCAAGACGACCGGTAAATACTATCGGGTCGGTTTCAACGCCGACGCTACCTGGAATCTGGTCGCCAGTGCGACGGATTCTAATGTAGTCACCGCGATTGACACGGTCTTAAAGAATCAACCAAATCAAACTGGAGATGACGCCTATAACGTCGCCGATGGTATTTTAGTCAAGGTTATCGGACCGGACCCAGGCATTAAGCGGATAGCAGAATTGGATCCCGCGACGGAAGAAATCTATGATGCTAATGTATTTGGCAGTTTACCCAATTATAGCATTGCACAAGGGTGGCCGGTATATGTTATATCCGATGACGGATATGTTGATCTGACTCGTATAGATCGTTTCGGATTAATGACCCCCAAAGACTACGATATAATTTTCACTGATACTGATAGCACCTTGCTATGGGATTATCAAAGTGATGGGGTTTTAAAGGATACTTTAACCGGCACTCCTTCCTACGGTCCGTTTACAGTCTGGAAAATAGACCTGGATGGCACCCGTACCCGTTTGCCCGTCTGTGTATATGATCTGGATGGGGATGGTACCTGGAGCCGCTCTTTAGAAGGTGCGGTTTATGGTCCATCCTTTGACTGGCTTTACGTCTATGACAATGCCGCATACAATCCGGCTGATGTGGCGACCTATATTTCGACCGATAACGGTACGGTCGCCCCTGGTTTTGGACCCTGGGGAGCGACTTATCCATCTATCAACCGTTTTAACATTAATATGTACGCAGATGTAGGTGGATATGCTGAGGCTGGTGATCTGGACGCTGATGGTTATTGGTATGGTCCGCCGCATGCTGGCGTGCATATTCGGATATTTACCAATAAGCCGAATACGCCCAACGACCAGTTTATCTTTAAAGCTCCGGATGCTAAGAGTATGGATTTGGCAGATAAGAAAACTGACTTGAAGAAAATCAACGTCGTTCCGAATCCCTATTACGGCTATCACAGCGGTGAAATGAATATCTTCGAGCGCTGGGTACGTTTTACTAATTTACCGGAAAAATGCACAGTCAAGATATTTGATCTTTCCGGTCACTTAGTACGCGAATTAGATAAAAATGATGCAACCACTACTTTTTTGGATTGGGATCTGAAGAACCATTATGGACTCCCGATCGCCAGTAGTGTGTATGTCTATCATGTTGATGTCCCAGGCGTTGGTGAAAAGATCGGTAAGGTAGCGATCTTTACCCCAAACGAAAGACTGGACACCTATTAAGCTGTGAAAGAACAAAGGAGAAATAATATGAAAAACAAATATTTCGTAATAGGGTTAATGATATTACTCATGGTCTGCTCTCACAGCGTATTCGCAAGTGCTCCTAAATTGGGTACAGCCGGTGCAACGGAACTCCTGATCCCGATGGGTGCTAAGAATGTCGCTATGAGCGGGGCGAACATAGCAAATGTATCCGGAACCGATGCAATCTACTGGAATCCGGCTGGTATGTCTAATATTAATGCCGGTGAAGCAACATTTACACAAATGAATTACTTCGCCGATATGAAGGTTACCTACCTGGCGGCTGGTGTCGCGGCCGGAAAATTGGGGGCTTTCGGTGTCAGTTTGCAAGTGCTGAATATCGGAGACATCCCGGTGACAACGATTGATATGCCGGAAGGTACCGGTGAAATCCTAAAACCGGATTACTTAACCCTAAGCGCAACTTATGCCAAACGTTTCACTGATCGAATATTTTTTGGTACCAATGCCAAAATCATTAGTGAAAAGATTGGAACTATGAGTGCCTCAGCAGTCGGATTTGATTTGGGTCTCCAATACATATCGCAGATTGGTCTGTCTTTTGGTGTTACGATGAAAAACATCGGTAGCAAGGTTCAGTTCGATGGCACCGCAATCGAATTTAATTCGGGCATCCCGTTTGCTAGTCCGAGTGCTACAACCCGTAAGACCAAGCTTGATATGGCGGCTCATGAATTGCCGGCTAGCATGAATCTTGGTCTGGCCTATACTCTCAAATTAGAAGGATTGGGTAAGGTAAACCTATGCGGAACATATAATAACTATAGTTATTCCTATGATGAGATGTCTGCCGGAGCAGAGTTCTCGTTTAGGGATATGTTATTCGCCCGCGCCGGTTACCTGATTCCTTTTTATCCCAGTGATTGGGAGTACGACGAGACTTCGGAGTACGGAATGTCACTCGGCTTTGGTCTGAACCTGAAGATGGCTGGCACGAATCTGATGTTTGATTATGCCTTCCGTCCAATGGCGACCTTCGATGCTAATCAGTACTTCTCTATGACTGTCGGTTTCTGATAGACATAGGGTAAAATCGAAATGGGAAACGGCAGTCGTTTGACTGCCGTTTCTTTTTATATGTACTTAAGGAAAACCTGGGAGTAAAAATAAAATTCTTTCGGAAGTTTATTTTTCGTTATGGAGGCAGTATTTTTTTACAACTGATCCATTATATCGACAATTAATGTATATTGATTCTGAATGCTGAAAGATTTTGTGATCTTTCCGTAAATAGGGTGACTGATCTCAATTATGTATTCACCCGGTTCGATAAATTCAAAAACCACTGTACCCTGTTGATCGGTCATCTGCGTCAAAAGCGAACCGATCCGAACTTCAGCATCTGATAAAGATTTGCCCTGAGTCGTGACCTTGACCGTAAGCTGGCATTCCGGCAGATATTCGCCTCCTAATTCTTCTATGAATCCGGTAAATATCTCCCAGGCTATCCTCTGCAAACTGGTCTGGTCGGTAAGCAGATGACTATCCGCCGGATTGAGATGAATATCGATCGAGATCGAAGCCCGGTTGGTCAGGCGAATCTCCGGGTCGTTGGATGTTTTGATCTCGGTTTTATCTGCAAAGCCGGCCTGAGTCAGACGGTCAGCTATGGATTTTAGCAGGTTTTTACCCTTTTCGCGACCAGGATAATGACCGCCGCTGAAAAGCATGGCGGACTTGCCGGTATTATCCAGATTCAACCTCAAATAATAGCCGCCTTCCGGAAATTGGTTACTGAGTTTAATTCGCTGATCGCATTTAAGCGTGAGATCACGGTCGCGGGTTAAATAAACCTGAGCACCGGCTTGTTCCAACAGACTTTTCAGGATAAGCGATAATTTCAAATTAACCTGAGCTGAATTCATCCGCTGATCGATTTTTACGCCAGTCTCTTTACCGCCAAAGCGCGGATCGATCACCAACACGAAATTATGCAAAACAGCGCCAAATACCGGACGCAATCTGACTGTATCAATATTGCTTTGTCCGTCTTTTACGATCACCGAATTAGTTTGACAGAAGTATCCGTATTTTTGGAACAGAATCTCGTGATCTCCGGTCAAAACCTGCGGATAATAATAAATGCCGTCGGTATTGGCTATCTGTTGATTCGAATCGGGCAAAAGCGTCACTAAAACATTTGCGATTGGTTGGTCCCCTATTTCGCTTCGGCAAAAACCGGCGACCAGTGTAGCGCCGGTATCCACGAAAGAGACCTTCAGATTAGTTTTGGCATTACCAGCAAAAATATTCAGGTTGGCAAAGTCCGGTTGACGATCCGCCTGGAGGTAAAAAGTCGCCAAACCTTGACTGGTGGCTACAGCCTGGCGTTGCAGTTGTCCGCGATTAGTGACGGCGCGGACAGTATCCTGGTCGGCTACCGCGAGGCTATCGGCATCGAGGGCCAGGACGTCTATGCCGGTAAAAGCTTTCCCATCGGCGGGCAGGCGTTCATTCCAGGCTTTGGCGAACAGGTACCGGGCTGGAGACGCGATTCTGAAACGGTCTTTACGCGGCAGATTGTGATTGCCGAGATAATTGGTAACCTCAGCCTGGGTGGTGTGCCAGCCGTTGAACAGTGGTTTTTCCGGATTGTGAATTAACAGGTTTTGATCACGATCAAGAATAAAGGGTGCGATTGAATCGTCGAGAAAGAAAGTCACCTGCCGGCTAAAATATTGCTCGCGGTTTAACATCCAACGTCCCGGTCGTTCATGCAATCCGTCTGTAATTTTCGTATAAATGGCTGGTTGTTTATTCGTGATCGTCGTGTCGGGACGAGGCTCGATCAGGATAGTGTTTGGAATACCAGCCGCCGCCCAGCGGACAATTCCGAGGTAAATTGCGTAGGCTTCCAGGCGATTATATGCCGGTTTTTTGAGGAGTTTTTCTTCGCGTGGATGGCTAAAAAAAGAGGATTCCACCAGAAGGCCAGGCATCTCAATAAACCGCAGAACGCTGAACCCATTCGGATACATTAAATAATCTGCTAGCAAACCAGTCGGTAATTGTTGAGGCAGGCGTAGATTCTCCTCCAGACTCTGCTGGATATAGCGTGCCAGATCTAAACTGGCCGGCGAGTGATCGGCGTCGCAGTGATACCAGGTCGAGGAGTAGTTGGTCTGGGGATTAGTGGATGAGTTATGATGCAGACTAATGAATATATCGGCCTGATTTAAAGCCGCGATCTCAGCCCGGGTCTTTAAATCCACCTCGTAATCTCCATTACGTGTCATTATAACTATAACACCCGATCTCTCAAGGTATTCCTGAAGCAATAGAGCTACTCTCAGGTTTATCTCGGCTTCGCGCACTCCCGTCGGTCCGCGTTTAAAATTCGGAATATGAGCGTCGCCGCCATGACCGGGATCGAGACAGATCCGCAATCCCTTCAGGTATTGTGCCTGCGGTGGTATCGTGAAATCCGGTTTGGGAAGACGATGCCAGTCGGTCGGTCCGCGTCGGCGACCATAGAAACCACACGATTGAATCAGAAGTAAACCTATTATGCAATATAAAAACAGTTTTTTCATCGACCATCCACGTTTTTCAGATAACGCCCTGAAATTAGACATGAAAAGGGCGAAAGGCAACGGAAGAAAATTTTTAGTTTTTTACATGAGCCCCAAAAACCCTAAGATTTCATGGGTAATATCGGATTGAGGTACATTGTACAAATTTTACAATAATTGAGATACAATAAAGGCAAATATCGTTGTGTTTTAGTGGTTAAAAATACTTCTTCGGATCGAGCGGTTCGACGATCAGAGTTTTTTCAAAACTAACCTTGACTGCGCCAGGCGCTGAGCGACGCGGTTTGGTAATATATTTACACTGCGCAAATATGACCGGCACGACGCCTGAATGCCGGGCTTTGCTGTGAAAAGCCGCCAATCCGGCTATCTTTTCCAAAGTATTACGTGGCAGAGTAGCTGTTTTAGTCGGATTGCGAACGACCACATGCGAACCGGAGACGCCCTGCGCATGCAACCAGAAGTCATGCGGTCGGGCAAATTTCTGGAGTAGTTCATCATTGTCCCGGGCGCTTTTACCGATTAGGATTTCCCAACTGTCAATAACCAGACGATGGAAGGGTTGATGCCGGCTTTCGATGGAATTAGTGGGATGCGATTGCCGCGGCAGTTGAGCTGATAACGAGCCCAATGATTTGAAATCGGTGGTTTCGGCGATTTTTTGCCGCAGGTTTTCGCATTGACGAATTTGTTGCACGGTTTCGCCAATATTTTGAGTCAATTCAGTTCGGGAAGTCTCGATCTGGCGCGCTTTACGGTAATAGCGCTGGGCATTTTCAATCGGATTGAGTTTGGGGTCAAGTGGAATCGTAATCTGACGCGAAGCATCCGTCACTTGCGGTAAAGTAAGCGAATTGCTAAAAGGTGGCACGTTTGGTGTCGCGGCCAAAAGCGTATCGGCCCATTCCCGATAATTATCGGATGTTGGCAAGTTTTTCAGAGTTTGTTGTTGTTTGATTAATTTGCGCTGAGCGCTATCCAGCATTAAGTCAATTTGATTTAACAGGGTTTTTTTCTTTTCCTGCAGACGAAATTGATTCAGAAAGATTTGGATATATTCGTTT
>JALOAB010000139.1 GCA_023229045.1 Fidelibacterota bacterium | reverse complement strand
ATCGTAAAAAGTGGCGCCATTGAGCTGTTCAAATAACGGAATATCCGTCCATTTATCATCTTTATATGAGTACTGAAGCAGAGCTTGATAACGTCCAAAGACCGTCTGCGATTCACCGCATCCGATCGCCGTGAAATTGCCGGCCACAGCATCATCCAATCCTATTCGCGTCCCGAACATATCGTAATGTTCGACATTATGATTGAATTTGTCAACAGAGTAAAGGCCGTTGTCGGTTGCGATCCATATTTTTTTGGAATCGATGTCGATCTTAAAAATCCTCAGGATATTTTGACGCGGCGCTAGCTTTTGACGACGCGCTTTTAAACTCGGAATGCTGACAAGACTGAGACCTCGCGGAGTGCCGATCCAGGCTAAAGTATCTTCGAGTGCGATAGTAGTGACGATCTCATCGGATAGACCATTTGACATGGATAATCTCTTCCAGCGGGTTTTCTTCTGATCGTAGATCGATAATCCCTGATCGGTACCGATCCATAGCCGGTTATTGCGATAAGCGAGATCGTTAATGACCGCCGTTGCCAGTTCGTTTATTAAAATATCTTCATGATAACTCCAGTTAGCGTCCTTATAATCGAAACATGAAATGCCCGACTTGGAGAAAATAGGATTTGGGTCAATTTGAATCCCACCGAGCCAGATTCGTCTATTATCGGTGGCGACCGCATTGATATAATTTTGCATTGGACCGGAAGGACGCAGATGCATGGTCTTGATATTCCAATTGCCTTCAAAGAGCCCTAAGCCATCAATTCCGCCATAGATATCAATATTTGAGTTGAAAAAAATCGTAACACGATATTCGCGCAAATCCCGGTCTAATATCAAGCCACGACCATCGATCAGATAATCCTGATCAATACTATAAGTTCTGATATCCGGCACACCATCGCCAGCGCTCGGTTGCCAAACAACTGCATCCGAAGCGGACGACTGCATTTCTTGAAAATAGCCCAGTATCTTGTTGATAGTGAATAAGTAACCGCCTTCCGCCTGGATCCAGATTGCCTTGCCGTCGGTACCGAGTCGGATAATTTGATTGGATTCGGGCAGGTTCAGATCTTTCTTAGAAATATTCGTCCAGCGTTGACTGGCGGGAGTCAAATAACTGATTCCGGCATTATGCGCCGCCCATAAATAGGTAGTGGTATTATCATAAAATACAGCCGTTATAAAATCATCACTCAAGCCGTTACTGGTGGTATGCGGTTCGGTCCAATATCGTCCGTATTTATGAAAAGCATAGACGCCGCCGCTGGTGCCAAAGTAAATAAATTCATCACCTTCGGTCAGACTGGTAGGATGATTGGAATATTTATAAGTGATCCAGTCCCATAATTGGTAAATGCGAACGGGCTGGTCGGAAATATCCTGAGTAAAACCTAACTGACTAAATATCAATAAGAAGCAAATTGCTCTAATTGACAGGAAAGGTCTTTTGATTGGATTGTGCTTCATTTTAACCTGCTTTTATAAACATTTTCCCTGCCAGTTGCCGCACGGCGCCCTTTAGTTCCAGCGAGAGCAACGTCGCCAGAACCGAATAGGTATTCTTACCAAGCAGATGTGCCAGATCATCGATGTAAATCGGATCGTTTGAAAGCGCATTGTAAATCGCCTTTTCCTCTTCGTCCTCGAATTCGAAGACGATTTCAAGCTGGTGCGGCTGACGTGGAAAACGACGATTGACATCGATTTCATCCAGAATATCATCGATCGCAGTGACAAGTTTGGCGCCTTTTTGAATTAACCGATTGGTGCCGACACTCTTTTCGTCGGTGATACGTCCCGGAATCGCAAAAACCTCACGATTTTGATCGAGCGCATAGTAAGCGGTCAGCAATGCGCCACTTTTCTCGCCAGCCGAAATAACCACAGTTCCCAAACTAAGTCCGGAAATGATCCGGTTGCGACGTGGAAAGTTGACGGCGTCCGGTTTTGTGCCAAATGGAAATTCCGAGCAATAGACGCCCTGCCCTACTAATTTTTCACGGAGCAGACGATTTTCCGGCGGATAAATACGATCGATTCCATTACCGAGAACGGCGATTGTTCTGCCGCCCTTTTCCAGGGCGGTTTTATGAGCGATCGTATCGATTCCACGGGCAAATCCGCTGACGATCGTAATGTTCTGCTCAACTAGCTGACTGACCAGCAGAGTTGCTACCTCTTTGCCGTAATGATCCGGATTACGAGTGCCAACGATAGCAATCGCGTCTTCATCCTGCGGCGAAAATTCGCCATGCCGGAATAAGACCATCGGTGGATCGTAGATGTCTTTTAGCCTGACCGGATAGTCATCATCAAGTATGGTCGTAATCTTGAACGGGCTGTTTTTCAGCATATTCAATTGCTGATCCACAAACTGCTGATCGACGTTATTTTTTATTCGTTCCGCCAGCACCATATCGATTCCCGGAACCGCCATTAACCGCTTGAGGTTTGTGTTGAATACTTCCTGAATATCAGGATATTGCCGGCACAGATTCAAGATGCGGTGCGGACCCAATCCGTTAATAGTCAGCAGACTCAAAAGGGCGTGCAGTCTATCCATTTTGATTCAATAATTTTACGGATTGCTTTATAAATGATTCTAAGCCGGCGCCGGTCACAGCCGAGATTGGTACGACCGGTAAATCATCAATTTGAATATCAGGCATTGTTTCGATCAGATCGATTTTAGTAATTACAATAAAACGTGGTTTGTTTTCAAAACCCGATAGGTATTGGAATAATTCTGTATTAAGCGCCTGGTAAGTCAGCTCGGGATCAGGATCGGAGGCTTCGATTAAAAATGCCAATATTCGAGTCCGCTCGAGATGTCTCAAGAAGCGAAAGCCCAATCCTTTGCCCTCATGAGCGCCTTCGATCAGACCGGGAATGTCTGCGATCAGGAAACTTTTATAATTACCAAACTTGACAATACCGAGATTCGGAGTTAAAGTGGTAAATGGATAGTCGGCGATTTTTGGCCGCGCGGCGGTGATTTTTGAAATCAAAGTTGATTTGCCGGCATTTGGCAAACCCACCAAGCCAACATCCGAGAGGAGTTTGAGTTCGAAAATCAGGTTTTTCTTTTCACCCGGCAGTCCCGGTTCGGCATAACGTGGAGCTTGCTTCGTTGAGGTCGCGAAATGGGCGTTGCCGCGTCCACCCTTTCCGCCCCGTGCGATGACCACTTCCTGATTATCTTCAATTAAATCCGCCAGAATTTCTTTGGTATTTGCATCATGGATCAATGTTCCCTTCGGAACGCGGATAATCACCGCTTCGCTTTCAGCGCCGCTTTTCAAGCCGCCCTGACCGGGCGCGCCGTCTTTGGCTTTATAACTTTTATGATATTTGATATCCTGCAGAGTATTAAGATTATAATCGACTTTAACGATTACATTGCCGCCGCGTCCGCCGTCGCCGCCGCTGGGTCCGCCTTTCGGAACGAATTTCTCACGGCGAAAAGCCACACAACCTTTGCCACCCTTACCGGATTGGACAAATACTTTGGTGTAATCTACAAACAAATGTTTTCTCTTTCCTCTAAAGTTCTGACATCAGGTTTAAACTAAAGAGGAATTATAAAGTTGCCAATAAAAATCTTTACCGCTGGAAAGATTACAGATTATTTCGTCGCCGTGATCAAAATTTCAACCATGCGGCTAACGAATTCGGTCGGATTTTCCAGATTGCCATCAATCAGCAAAGCGCTTTCGTAAATCTGCATAATAGACTGACGCAAAAGCGGATCCTGACTGTTACCAAGATTCAGACGTGAAAGATTTTTTATCAATGGGTGGGACGGATTGATCTCCAGGATTTTCTTCTGTGGTTTGACTTCCTGATTCATCATTTTCATGAATTTCTCGACCTGCGGCTCGAGTCCTTCCTTGCCGATTACCAGAGTAGCCGGTGAATCAACCAGACGATCGGAAGCGGTTACGTCTTCAATTTTATCGCCGAGAGTTTCCTTGAAAACCGTGAGCAGTGATTTCAGCAGGTTTTCTTCGAGAGCCTCGCCTTCAATCGCTTTGTCTTTCTTTTCCAGTTTCAGGTCGGCTTTTTCGATTGACTGAAATTTCTTCTTCTCATATTCGTAAATCGACGGTATGATGAAAATATCGATCGGATCAACCAGAAGTAGAACTTCCAGATTATGTTTGCGGAAATACTCGAGCTTGGGATTGCGTTCGGCGATCTCGCGACTTTCACCGGTCAGATAGTAAATTTCCTTCTGACTCTCCGGCATACGGGAGATGTAATTATCCAACGAAGTCAGTTCGCCTTTGCTTTTCGAAGTGGTTTCAAAACGCAGAAGCTTGATGATTTTATCTTTATTAATAAAATCGGTATTGACGCCCAGTTTGAAAATATGTCCGAAGTTCTTATAGAATTTCTCGTATTTGCCGGTGTCATTGTTAGTCCAGTTTTCAAACAGATCCAGGATTCGCGTCGTAAGAACGTTGCGGATTTTGACCATGACCGGACTGTCCTGGGTAACCTGGCGCGAAATATTAAGCGGCAGGTCTTCGGTATCGACCACGCCTCTGATAAATCGTAAATATTCCGGCAGTAACTCAGTGGCATTATCCTGCACAAAAACGCGGTTGGCATAAAGATGCAGAGATTTTTCACGGATTTCATTGAATATATCATAGGGCGCTTTCGACGGTACAAACAGTAAAGCCTTGAAGTTCACCGAACCTTCCAGCGATAAATGCAGATGTCCGAGCGGCGGATCATAGTCATTAGCGATGAATTTGTAAAATTCGGTCAGTTCGTCTTCCTTCAGTTCGTCCTTGGATTTGCGCCAGAGGGCTTCGAGACTGTTGACCCGTTCTTTGCCGATAAATATTGGGAAATTGATAAAGTTCGAATATTTCTGAATGATGGATTTTACCCGATACTCCTCGGCGAACTCTTTATATTCATCTTTCAATGTAAATGAAATACGGGTGCCGCGTTGCGGGCGAATAATTTCCGAAATGCTGAAGGTTCCTTTGCCGTCGGATTTCCAGAGATAGGCTTTGGAATCCGGACTGGCGTGGCGAGTCTCGACGCTGACTTCGTCTGTCACCATGAATACCGAGTAAAAGCCGACTCCGAATTTACCGATAATGTCGGCGTCGATTTTCTTCCCTTCTTTTTGAATTTGCTCAAGGTACTGCAGAGTGCCGGACTTGGCGACGGTGCCGATATTTTCAATCAGTTCGTCATGCGTCATGCCGACGCCAGTATCTTCTATCGCAAAGCTATGCTTTTTCGAATCAACCTCGATTTTGATTTTCAATTCGCGTTGGGGATCGAGAATATTCTGGTCGGTCAACTGCATGAAGCGCACTTTATTCAGGGCGTCAGAAGCATTGGAGACCAATTCGCGCATGAATATTTCGGGCTGAGTATATAAAGAATGTACAATCAGATGAAGTAATTGCTTGAGTTCGGCTTTGAACTCGTAGGTTTGGGGTGCGTCGGATTTCTTTTTTGGCATAGGATCTCCTTTTAAAAATATTCGTCATTGATGGTCATTTATTGTCATTGGTAGTCATTCAATAGTCATACAATAGTCATTAAAATGGTTTCGGAAGTCGAATCAACTCATCAGGTTTTGTCTATCGACTTATTATACAGACGTTTAGTTTTATACTATCAATATCAGGTTTTAAAAAAGCGCTCTGATATTTACCAATTGCGTGCCAGAAAAGTCGTCGGTCAGTTTGGCAGACTGGATTTAAAAGTCATTTTTACATTTTATTTTATCGAAAGCCTTAATTAATAAAACATCCTATAAGGTTTTGCAGATCACCAATTAATTCAAATATATTTGCTATCGTAGGCTAATTATCTTTCCTTTGATACCAACTTCAACCAGTTGCCATTCGGTCAGTCCCTGATTAATATTTTTCACTAACCGCCATTTTACATCTTTTACAGTTAAAGGAATAACGACTGCTGTTTCATATTGATAATCGTCAATAAATACAAGTGCATCAGAGAGACTTTCTTGCCCATCAAG
>JALOAB010000138.1 GCA_023229045.1 Fidelibacterota bacterium | reverse complement strand
GGATACTATTTATCGCCTGGATAATCCCCGGTTTCTGCACCAATCTCCTCTCGATTTTATACTTACCGGGAAAGTTCACCATGATCAGTCCAATCAGAATCGTCAGCAAGCCCTGCCCCGGTATAAATAAGAGTATAAATCCAATCATCAGGAAAATTATTCCAATCAGATTTTTTAAAGTCAATATGAAAAGACCGATCACGGGTCGCTTCTTGATTAAATAGCGCATCCGGCGCCCGGGATTCGAAAAATAGTCCGGTGGAATCAGCAGAATCAGCACCGGCATTAAGAGGATCGTCCCGACGAATGTGATCAGCGAAATCAGGCTGGCATATTTCAGCACCGAGCCGTGCACCTGAAGCCAGTCGTAAAGTAGTGGAAAACGTTCCGGAAAATTCAGATTCATTTCAGTCAGTGTCAAATTTTTAATTAAGTGCTGAGTTCGCGGAGATCATTCTTGATCTTTACTCTTATTAACGACTGGAATAAGCAATTGGTACTTCTTAACGATCCAATCAATCTTCAATCTCCCCCGAAAGGGCTCCTGCGGAGCAATATTAAATCTACAATAAAAAGGATAATTAGATCGGACCAAGAATTTTCTCGATCGGTCGCCGTTCCGGTACATACTGGTCGGCAATTTTACCGGAATTCCAGTCGGCTGAAACATACAATCCACAGTAACAGCGTCCAAATTCCTTCACGTCCGGCGCGCGGTAAACGCACGGACAGATTATGTCGCGGTCCCAGTCGCGATCGCCGACTGCCAGCCGACACGGACAAGCCATGTACCCGTAACGTTCCTTATTTATCAATAATGAATTCAGCAAGCGATCGACCTGCTGACGGTCTTTATTGAAAAAATAACCTTTAGGTTCCTGCAATTTGCGCAGAGTATCATAGAGTTGTTCAGTATTCATAAATCGAGCGCCTTCCTGATCTCTTCCGGTCGATAACCCTGAATAATGATTTCACCGATAATAATAGTCGGGAACGAGATCGTCGGACAGATTTTGCGGATTGTGCGCATGACCTCCGCTTTTTCGGTCGGATCGAGCAGGTCCACATCGGTGCAATCATATTCGATCTGGTGACTGTCAAGAAGAGCTTTGGTATTCTGGCAATAGATACAGGTGCTTAAAGCGTACAGTTTGACTTTTTTATCCAATGATAACTCCCAAATAACGGATTACGTTACGCGTTTCTGCGCAGAAATGCAATTTGAAAATAAACAAAGACGCAAACCGCAATCTCAATTTGTAACCGACTTAGGCCACACCGCGGGAGCGATGTGGCCAGCATAGATAAAGTTAATATACTTGTCGCAACGCTCCTGAGTTGCGACAGAAACGGTTAACACCGCCTAAATGGTATGACCGTATTGATTATACCCAAATCTTACACAACAGGCAGTTTTCAGTTCAGCCCGCGCTTTTTCAGGAGTGCGTCGATTTTCGGTTCGGCGCCGCGGAAGCGTTTGTACAGTACCATCGGATCTTCACTGCGCCCTTTGGCCAGGATATTTTCGCGGAAAGCTTTTGCCGTCGCCGGATCGAAAATACCTTTTTCTTCGAAAGCCTCAAATGCGTCGGTGTCCAGCACTTCAGCCCAGATGTAGCTGTAATAGCCGGAGGAGTAACCACCCGAGAAAACATGCTGGAAGTAGGGACTGCGGTAACGCACGACGATTTCCGGTAAAAGACCGATATTCTGCATGGATTTATTCTCAAAGGCATTGACGTCATCGACCGGCTGGGTGATCGTATGCCAGTCCATATCCAGATAAGCCGCGGCTAAAAACTCGACCGTCGCAAAGCCCTGATTGAACAGGCTCGAACCCTCGATTTTTGCAATCATTTCGTCCGGGATCGGCTCGCCGGTCTGATAATGCCTGGCGAAAGATTTCAACACTTCCGGATGCGTCGCCCAGTGTTCCATGATCTGAGACGGCAATTCCACAAAATCGCGCGGCACATTGGTTCCGGTCACTTTCAAATAATTGCATTTCGTCAACAGGTCATGCAGACCGTGACCGAATTCATGAAAGTGAGTTTCGACTTCCTCCAAAGTCAACAGCGATGGCGTTTTCCCGGTTGGCGTTGGAAAATTAAAGCAATTAACGACAATCGGAGTGACGATCTCCCGACCATTGAAAAACCTTTCGCGGTAAGAATTATCCCAGGCGCCACTGCGTTTGCTGGCGCGCGGAAAGTAATCCATATAGAGAATGCCAATATGACTTCCGTCAGCCTCCCTGACCTCAAAAGCCTTTACATCCGGGTGATAAACCGGAATATCTTTGCGTTCCGTAAAAGTTATGCCGTATAATTTGGCGGCAACCTCGAAAACGCCCTTCCGCACATTTTCGAGTTGGAAATACGGACGGAGAATTTCGTCGTCGAGATCGTATTTGGCTTTGCGCAATTTCTCAGCGTAATACCACCAATCCCAGGGTTGCAGTTTGAAATCGCCGCTCTCCAGGTCGATCATAGCCTGCAATTCCCGGAGCTCATTCTGAGCGCGCATGACAGCCGGTTGCCAGAGCTGGTTGAGCAAATTATAAACCGCGGTTGGATTCTTGGCCATATTTTCTTCAAGTACAAAATCGGCATGCGTTGCATAGCCGAGCAGTTTGGCGCGTTCGAGGCGCAGAGCCGTGATTTTCCGGATAATGGCTTTATTGTCGCACTCGTTATCGTGATTGCCGCGCTCAATATAGGCTTTGAAGATTTTTTCACGCAGATCGCGCTTATCGGAATATTGCAGGAATGGCGCCAGGCTGGGGCGATGCAGGGTAAATACCCACTTGCCCGCTTTGCCGCGTTCGCGGGCGGTTTCGGCGGCGGTGTTGATCACTCCCTCCGGCAATCCGCTCAAGTCTTTTTCATCCTCGATAACTAGTTCGAAAACATTGGTTTCCTTGAGAACATTATCGCCGAATTGCAGAGTCAATACCGACAGTTCCTCATTGATTTTACGCAGTTGGTCTTTTTGCTTGGGACCGAGATTCGCCCCGCCGCGCACGAAATCCTTATACCATTTCTCCAGAAGAGTTTGCTGTTCCGTAGTCAGCGTCAGACTTTCGCGCTCTTCGTAAACCTTTTTGACACGCTTGAACAATTGTTCATTTAACAGCACATCGTCGTTATGTTTTGATAGCAACGGTGCGACTTCGTTGGCGACTTTCTGGAGTTCGTCGCTGGTATTGGCCGACAACATATTAAAATAGACGCCGGCAACTTTGCGTAAAAGTTCGCCACTGCGATCCAGCGCCTCGAGTGTGTTTTCAAAAGTTGGCGCATCCGGATTGCCGGCGATGGCGGCAATTTCCAGGCTGTCCTGCTCGATTCCGGCTTTGAAAGCCGGCAGGTAATGCTCAACCTTAATTTTGTGGAAAACCGGGGTCTCGAAAGGCGTCCCGAACTTACTGAAAAATGGATTGTCATTCTTTTTACTGCACGACATAAATAGCAGAAAAATTCCGCACAGCACCCAAACGGCTTTTTTCATCTGAATACTCCTTTACATATTGATTAGTAATTATCGTTGACAAGGATATTTCGGTTCTTTGTTGATTTTCAAAACACTTAACAAATTTAAGTCATTCAGATTGAATCACGGAATAAAATTCTTCAAAAGGTTTCTAAGAACGACGTCAGGTTGACGTATATATTAACCGCAGAGTCCATACGTGACCGACTGACGTGTTCAAGCAGGGTAAGGAATGCTAATGAAGAAAAAGCCCGGCTTGGGAACCGGGCTGTCGAACACTATTTTGGGAACTTAAAAATTTTTATTCGAAGACTATTTTACAACCGCACTATCATTATTTAGTTTAAATATAACGGGAATACTTATATAAACCCCAACCGGTTTTCCCTTGTAATACGCTGGCTTGAATTTCGACTTATCAATGGCATCCAAAGCCGCCTCATCCAGTTCGCCATTTCCAGTAGATTTTAATACAACTGATTCTTGGATATCACCTTTTTCGTCAACTCTAGCCTGGATAATGACCGTTCCCTCGATACCGGCTTGCTTAGCCTTTTCAGGATAAACTACATTTTCCTGAATTGCCTTGAATCCGCCGATCGGTTCGGGAGGTGAATCATAAGGTACGAATACTGGTTTCGGAACAGACTGAACCATCATATCTGGCTTAGTGCTTTCAACCGGCTGTTGGCTTTCGGAATCACAGGCAAGAACAACAGCTAAAATTCCAACGAAGATGACAACGATTTTTTGAAACGGTTTTAAGGTTAACATGATTTTCCTTCCTTTCTGATAAAGATAATCAAAGCGCTTGATGATTATATTCTTCGGAAAAAGTAAGCCGTTGGCCATGACCGGATAGCGGCGCTGACGCAATCCGTCTTCCAGGCTGAATAGCAATGATTTGCCATATTTCCCGACATCTTCATCCAAGTTTACCAGCGCAAAGTCATCACAAGCCTTTTCACGCTGTAAATTCAATTGCAGGGTCGTCAACCAAATTACGGGATTAAAGAAGTACAAAACATTTAGAATATTCTGTAACGCAATCGCAATGATATCCCGACGCTTTATATGAGCGATTTCATGCATCAACGCGTTCCGGAAGCGATCCTCACACCAATCAATAACCGTGGACGGCAGGTAGACAGCCGGCTTTATTATGCCCCGCACGAAGGGCACCGGAACATTCGCGCCAATCAATACTCTGACCTTTTGATTGACTCCGGCAATTGCCAGCAACGGTTTGAATTTTCCATCAAGATCGATTTCCCGGCATTGTCCCAGCGACCGGTAAAATCGTTTTTCACTTATGTATAATTTTAGAGTTAACAGCAGAATTCCGCCAGCCCAGACTAAAAGTAATATTGCGGCAATGGAAAGACGGGGATTCGCGATTGACAACTTTGGCTCGATGGCAATCGAGGCCAATTGAAAGACATTCATGGCCGGGGACTTTTCGAACAATGTGCGGAGTGCTTCCGGTACCTGGAGCGTCCCGAAGAAAACAAACCGAAGCAACATGATGCCCCAGAGATAGTAGAGAAAAACTGCCGGCGATTTCCGGAAAATCCGGCTGACTAAATACACCAACAGGAAAAGCACCGCGGTCTGGACAGTCATGATAGATACGTTTGACAACCAACCTGATGCAAAGTGATTTAATGTCAGAATTAGGCTGTTCATGTTTTCTCCTTCTCTTCGATTAAGGCTTTAATTTTTTCCAGATCCTGCTCTGAAATATCATCGGAATTGATCAGGAAAGCCGCTAATTTTGGTAAAGAACCGTCGAAACTCTTGTTGAGAAAATGCCGGGTTTCGGTTATCAGCGACTGATCTTTGGTGATTTGCGGAAAATACAAATTGACCGGTCCAATCTTTTCCTTACCGAGGATTTTCTTAGTTACCATGCGCTCCATATAGGTCTGAACCGTGGTGTAAGCCCATTCAATGCCATTCAGACTATCGAAGACATCCCGCACCGTGGCTTTCCCGCGTTTCCACAGAATCTCCATGATCTGCCACTCGAAAGTTGATAGTGAATTTTCCTTTTTTGCCATTTCAATCCTCTCTGTTTTACTACAACAGTAGTAATATAACTACACAAATAGTAATGCGCAAGTATTTTTTAAACACAAAGACTCTAAGGCTCAAAAAGCCATCTAAAACGATACAAAGATTAATTAAAATAAACTTTGTGTCTTTGAGTCTTTGTGGCTATTTACTTTTTTCAGGATGGCTTGAAGGTCGCTTTCAGGTCGATGCTGGCTTTGATTTGCCCCGGTAGTTCGAAATCGCCGGTGGTTGGATTTTGCTGATAGTCTTTACTCCATTCCGCCTGATTTCGCATAATGGCTTTGACGGCGGCAGTAATGTACCGGACTTCGACTTCGGTCATAGTGGGATGTAGAGAAATGCGCACCCAGCCGGGTTTATTCCTCAAGTCGCCCTGATCGATATATTTGGTAATTTCTTTCGATTGCCGATCGCTGATGTTAAGTAAAATGTGTCCGTAGGTTCCGGCGCACAGACAGCCGCCGCGGGTCTGAATCCCGAACCGATCGTTGAGCAGGCGCGCGATCAGGTTA
>JALOAB010000183.1 GCA_023229045.1 Fidelibacterota bacterium | reverse complement strand
AATTATCAATGTTGCGGATTAATGAAGCATTGATCGGCGACGATCCACCAGCGCCCGTGTTCGCGCACCAGTGAAAACGTGTCGCGTCCGGAGGCATGCATGATCTGATTATCTAATTCATAATCCATTTTCCAGTAATAAGTTACCACGGCGAAGCGTCCTCGACCATAGATTTTAATCTGAGGATCGGTTTCTTGCCAGGCGAGAATTTTAGCGCGTTCGGCAAAAGCACTGCGACGAGCCAGACAGGAGTCCCGACCAACCAATAGCAGGCTGTCCGGCTGAGTGCCAGCCAGCATGTTCGGGTGAAAATAATTGCGCAAGTCTTGCGGATTATATTCGACCGTCCAGGCGCGGTTCAGAGCCTGGACAGTTTGCCATACGCGTGACTTTACCGGTCCAAGCTCTCTGCGATTGGCGGACTGGATAATGAATTGAACAAAGATGAAAACAAGGAGCAGAATCGTGAAGACTACAAACGGATTCCTGAACAGGTTTTGCCATTGGCGACGGGTAAGCATGAGCGCGCTATTATTTTAATTTCTCTTTTAATTTAATAGCAAACCGGCGGCTCATGACAAATGGTTCCTTGATGCCTTTCAGGTAAACCTGATAGGAATAGTTAAACCATTCTTCGAGCCGATCGATATATTCAAGATTGATAATGTTCGAGCGATGAATGCGGCAGAAATTTTCCGGCAAGCGATCGTCCCATTCTTTCATCGATTTTTGAACCAGGCCATTGTGACCATTGGTCAGATGCAATTCGGAATAGTCGCCCGCCGCGGTAATCGAAATAATCGTTTTGACTAGGATAAACTGAAACTGGTTATTGAACAGGAGGAAAAGATGGTCGTCGTTTAACAGCTTTTTATTTATTAAGGTTTCAGCGCTTTCCTGCAATTCCAAGCGTTCCAGAGCTCTTTTAAGTCTTTCCGGGCTGACTGGTTTCAACAGGTAATCGAGGGCGTTGATTTCAAAGGCGCGGATGGCATATTCGTCATAAGCGGTTACGAAAATTATGCGGGCGGTGACTCGCATCTTTTCCAGTAATTCAAATCCCGATTCACCCGGCATCTGAATATCGAGGAAAATTACGTCCGGGTTGAGTTCCTCGATCGCTTTCTGAGCGGTATCGACACTATCGGCTTCACCGATGATGCGGATATTGTCACAATCTTTCAGCAGATCTTTCAGATCCTGGCGGGCAAGACGTTCATCGTCAACAATCAAAGCGTTATATAAGTTCTTCATCATACGACTCGCAATTTCGGTTAATTTCAAATCGCACACAAACCCGGTTGTCCGATTTATCGATATAAAAACTATGGTTACCGGGATAAGCGCTCTGCAGTCGCCGGCGGACGTTTTCCAGACCGGTACCGGTGCTATCTTCTTTGCGACCATCGCCTGTGCGAGGTTCAACCCATTTTCCGGTGTTTATGACGGCAACTTTTAAAATATCGGATTCGAGCTTGGTATTAATTTCAATTTTAAGTGGCAAAGGACTGGTGCGCATGCCATATTTTATCGCATTTTCAACTAAGGGATGAATCAGAAAACTGATGACAGGTAAATCCATTGTATCGGGGTCGATCTGGAAATCGATTTCCAGATTATTTTCGTAGCGCCGTTTTTCAATCGCATAATAATGCCGGATAGCCTCTATTTCCTGGTTTAGCGGAACCTCGATAATATTTTCACTAAGCAGGGAATAGCGCAGGTATTCAGCTAACTCGGTGATCATGCTTTTGGCGTTATTTTTATTTTCCGAAATCAGGGCACGAATGGAATTCAGCGAATTGAACAGAAAATGCGGATTGATCTGGTAACGTAACAACTGTAGTTGAACTTTCTGAGCCAGGGTATGGGCTTTTTGGGTCTGTTCGCGCTGTTCATTCCATTCGATCCAGAATTTTATTCCGAAATAGAGTCCGCTCCAGCCGATGAAAATCATGGAATTGAAAAAAGTCGGATTGATAGTTCGACTTAATTGGAATTTTTTAAAGAAGGTGACAAAATCATTGCGGATGAGTACGACTATTAAATTAACAGCCATATGTCTTATAAAAGACAAGATCATGGCAGTTGCGAAAATAATCAGAACCAGCGTTATAAGTTTGTAATCGCGGTAGTTAAGACTTTTAAAGATATAACGTTGCAAAGTCAAAAGAGCCAGCAGAGTTAAGTAGGCGACAACCCAGACCAGATAGTCACTGTTTTCCGGCTTGATCATAATTTTTAAATGCACAAAATGGAAGATGACGAACACCAACCATCCGCCAATATGAAAGCGCCAGAAAGCCGCCGGAGTGATATTTTTTACAGAATTATCTGGAGATGGAACCATAATCTATACTGCTTGTCGATTGCCTGGGATTAATTTTTGACTGATTTCTAGTCTGACACACATACTGTCTTTTTTTTCGATAATTTCGAAACGATGGCGACCAGGGAAGGCGTTATCGAGACGCTGGCGAACATTATCTAAAATAGCCCCGTTCTGACCGGAAATATTTTTATCGGGTATCGGTTCGCTCCATTTACCGGTATTGCAAACTTCGATCGTGAGAGTATCATTGTTGACTCTGGCGGTTAAGCTGATTTTTAACGGTCTGGCACTGCTGTGCATTCCATACCGAATGGCATTTTCTACCAGGGGATGGATCAAAAAACTCAATACCGGGAAATCTTCAGCCAGCGGATCGATCTTGATATTTACATCCAGTTTCTCTTCATAGCGTCGTTTTTCGATGGCAAAATAATGGCGCAGAGCTTCGATCTCCTCACTTAACGGAACGTCCGAATGTTGTGAACTGACCAGCGAATAGCGCAGAAATTCCGACAGTTCCGTAATCATTTCCTTGGCTTGCTTCTCATTTTCCTCCACTAAAGCCCGAATGGCATTAAGAGTATTGAATAAAAAGTGCGGGTTGATCTGATAGCGAAGGATCTGAAGCTGAGCCTTATGCGCCAGCACTTTGGCGCGTTCGGTGGTCGCTTTCTGGTCAGCCCAATCGTTCCAAAATTTGATACCAAAATAGAGCGTACTCCAGGCAAATAAGGTCAGACCCCAGAGAAATAAATACTCCACATAATATTGAAAAGTGCTGGGAATAACTATATCGCCCTTGTGCATCATGATTCTATCCAGTCCTTTATCAGCAAACCACCAGAAAGTAGTGCCGATGAAAACGACCGCGCAGATAATCGCAATTAATCGAACGATAGACATTGATTTATATTTTATCCGACCGTAAACATATCGAAAACCAACAGTAATCATAAATCCGGTCATGGCTACCAAGAAATTCCAGATAATTATCCGAATCGGAAGCATCGACCGATTTTGCCAAAAAAGGATATCACTAAACAGCGTATAAGTGAGCCAACCGGCGGCTTGTAAACCCCAGAACCGGTATTTGGTGTTTTTTAAATGCTTTACAAGCATCTCAAGAATTGCTCGGCTAGTTTTTGCATTGTAATCTCAGGCATCATCACAGACTTTCTCTGGGTGGAATTTATCTAATATTGTTACAAACCGGAAAATAAATTTGCCTAACGGTTAGTAGAATCGACCAATGGCAAATAAAACCATCCGGGCATGTTCTATCTCATTTTAAATAGTAGGGACAGTTGATAGCCCAAAGTGTCGGATTTGGTAAGGGTTTAAAAATTCGGATCGATTATAAGATTTTCGGATTAAGAGGATATTTGGACGCTTTTGTACTATACTCTCAACCTTTTAGCGAACATATTCACCACTCATCGAAACGCCGTTCACTTAATTCGAACCGACTCCTATTTTTGGCTGGAGATTAGTTAGAAAGATGGCGGATCAATAAGAAAATATCAGGACTGCAAAAAAAAGAAATTCCCAACCTTTTAATGGAAAAGATGAGTAGGAGGTATTACATGGCGAAAAAGTTAATGGTCATAGGGCTATTACTGAGTATGGTTCCGCTGGTTGTTTTTTCCGGAACGACCGGAAAACTTTCCGGAACCGTTACCGATGGACAGAGCGGTGAACCATTAGTGGGAGTAAATCTGGTCATTGTCGGTACTACGCTGGGAGCGGCGACCGATGCTGATGGTTACTACGCTATTTTGAATGTTCCGGTCGGAATACATACGGTACGGCTCAGCTATATTGGTTACCGTGACTATGTCGAACAGAATGTTCAGGTTTATCTGGATTTAACCACCAGTATCGATTTTAAAATGGATCGCACGACAATCGATCTGGGTGAAGAAGTAGTCGTAACGGCCGAACGAAAAATGATCCGAAGGGATGAAACCAATACCAATATCATCAAAAGAGCCGAAGACATTGAAAATATGCCGGTTCGCGGATTGGCTCAAATAGCCTCGACCACGGCGGGAGTTGTCCGGGCTGAAAATTCCGGCGTAATGAATGTTCGCGGCGGTCGGGGCGGTGAGACGGCGACCTATATCGATGGTGTCCTGGTGACCGATCCTTTCAACGCCGCTCAACGGGTCTATCTGCCCAACCAGTCGATTGCCGAGATAAGCGTTCAGACTGGTGGTTTCAATGCCGAATATGGTGACGCCATGTCAGGAGTAATGGCAGTAACAACCCACGTTGGTGGTGAACGTTATAAGATGTCACTTGAAGCTATAACCGACCAGTTCCTGAGTCCTGATAAGAAAACCTTAGGAACTTATTCTTATGGTTACAATGAATATGTCGGGACCCTGTCCGGTCCGATCATCCCGCAGAAGCCGCATACATTTTATCTTAGTGTAACCCGTAACTGGCAAGCCGATGGTTCGCCCTCGTGGGGTTGGGCGGAGAATTCCTTGAAGC
>JALOAB010000137.1 GCA_023229045.1 Fidelibacterota bacterium | reverse complement strand
AATCAGAGTTGCTTTATTAAGACAGCCTGGAAAGGCTGTCCTACGATAGTGTAATTTAATCAACCGTAGGACAGGCATTCTTGCCTGTCGATAAGTATTTAATCCAACCTTTCGCACTATTATATTAAATTTCGACGTGGATCAAGTTTGATTATGGATAATTAATATGACCTCGTTTTCAAGGCGACATTTACCGCATATTTATATCCCTAATAGCTGTTACTTTATCACTTTTCGTTTAGCTGATTCATTGCCGGTATCAGCAATCCAAAAATACCGGGAAATTTATGGAAGTGCTTCAAGGAAAATCATCACTCAGAATCCTGATGACGATAAACGGCGAAAATTGCTTATTACCTTAAATGACAGATATTTTATGAAAATTGATCGGATTCTGGACCAATGTAGATCTGGGAATCGGTATCTCCAAAATCCGGAAATTGCAAAAATCGTTGCCTCGGCATTGAGGTATTTTGATAAAAATGAATATAGACTAATATGTTACACGATAATGCCCAATCATGTTCATACACTATTTACACTCGAAAAACATTCGAGACCGGTATCAAAAATAATGCAATCGCTAAAAGGATTTACAGCCCATGAAGCAAATCTGATACTGAAGCAGAAAGGTGTTTTTTGGCAGAATGAAAGTTATGATCATATAATTCGAGATGAGCGTGATTTAAAGAATAAAATCAAATATGTCATCAATAATCCGGTCAAAGCTGGATTAGTTGAGCTAGCTGAAGATTGGACGTGGACGTATCTATCAGAAATCCCTATAACATAGCTGTAGATCGGATATTCCTACCGGTTGTGAAGGATGAGAGAGAGTAATTTATTTAACCGTAGGACAGGCATTCTTGCCTGTCAACAAATATTGAATCCAATCAGAGTTGCTTTATTAAGACAGCCTGGAAAGGCTGTCCTACGATAGTGTGATTTATTTAATCGTAGGACAGGCATTCTTGCCTGTCAACAAATATTGCATTCAAACAGAATTGCTTTATTAAGACAGCCTGGAAAGGCTGTCCTACGATTGTGTAAATTGAATGTAAACCAGGCATTTTTGCCTGTCAACAAATATTGCATTCAAACAGAATTGCTTTACTAAGACAGCCTGGAAAGGCTGTCCTACGATAGTGTGATTTATTTAATCGTAGGACAGGCATTCTTGCCTGTCAACAAATATTGCATTCAAACAGAATTGCTTCATTAAGACAGCCTGGAAAGGCTGTCCTACGATTGTGTAAATTGAATGTAAACCAGGCATTCTTGCCTGTCAACAAATATTGCATTCAAACAGGATTGCTTTACTAAGACAGCCTGGAAAGGCTGTCCTACGATTGTGTAAATTGAATGTAAACCAGGCATTCTTGCCTGTCAACAAATATTGAATTCAAACAGAATTGCTTTATTAAGACAGCCTGGAAAGGCTGTCCTACGATTGTGTAAATTGAATGTAAACCAGGCATTCTTGCCTGTCAACAAATATTGAGTTCAAACAGAATTGCTTTACTAAGACAGCCTGGAAAGGCTGTCCTACGATTGTGTAAATTGAATGTAAACCAGGCATTCTTGCCTGTCAACAAATATTGAGTTCAAACAGAGTTGCTTTACTAAGACAGCCTGGAAAGGCTGTCCTACGGTTTTATAATGAAGATTTCAAAACCGTAACCAGCTAAATTGAATTGTACTGTGTTGGTATCGATTGGCCAAGTATTTCTATTTAATAATGAATGCAAGGATTGGCCTTTTAACCAATCCGGAAGCAAAATCTCCACAATTTGTGAGGAGGCGCTTTTATTTAAGGCGATGATCAATCTTTCGTGGACATCGCCCCGGCTGTAAACGAACAAATCTTTTTCGACATGCAACCTGATATAATCGCCGCGCCGCAGGGCGCTATGCCCGTTCCGTAACATAATCAACTGGGATACCTGGCGTAGTTGCTCTTTTTCAGGCGGTGATAGCTCTTCACCGAAGCGCATCATGCGGCGATTATCCGGATCGTTGGCGCCAGTCATTCCAAATTCATCACCGTAATCGATCACCGGAACGCCGGGGATTGTCAGGATATATCCCAGCAAGACGAGCGCTTTCTGATAGGTTGTAGGATTATCGACCGTTATGGGCGGTTCCTGCCAGGCGCGCGCGGTGCCGTCGTCCGAAAGAGTCAGATCACCATCCAGAAATGCCATCATGCGCACCTGATCGTGACTATCCATCAGATTGCCCATCAAATGATTATAACCATAGATTTCCAGGGCTTTTTTAAGGGCCAGATCCAGGTCGCGAAAATCGCCCTGTGGATCGACGAACGTCCGGCGGGCGGCGAAAAACTGGTTGAAGTTGAATTGGGACTCGAGCATGCCGTTATTGACGTAGGATCTGATCAGATCGTTACTGCCGAAACATTCGCCAATCTGGAAGGTGTCCAGACTTCGACGCGAATTGATCCGACTATTGATCTTGCGTGTCAGCGTTTGCCAGAAAGTATAGGGGACATGTTTGGTGGCGTCATGCCGGAAACCGTCAGCGCCGGTGATTTTCAGCCACCAAACGGCGTTGTCGGTCATGATTTGCAGAGCCTCATACGAATTTTCATAATCAAAGGAAGGCAGGAAGGTGTCAAACCAGGTCGTCAGCCGGTACTCATCCCAGCGACGGATATTCTGCGTACCGTCCGGCAAATCGAGTTGCCCGAACCAGTTGCGATGATCCTGGAAGAAAGAATGCTCGGCATGGACATGGTTGGAAACGAAATCGAGCAGAATCTTGATGTTGTGGCGGTGGGCGACCTCGACCAGTTTTTTTAATTCCTCGATTGAGCCAAAACGCGTGTCGGTTTGTCGCGCGGCAGTTGGCCAGTAGCCATGATAACCGCTGAAATAATTATGCGGCTCCGGCCATTCCTGGTAGGCGCTGTCAGTAGTCTGATTTACCGGAGAAATCCAGAGCGTATTGACCCCAAGGTCATCAAAATAACCGGATTCAATGACCTGGCGAATACCGGTAAAATCTCCACCCTGAAAGTTAGCCTGCCGAGCTAACTGCGGGTGCACAACCGGTCGGTCGTTGTTGGGATCGCCATTTTTGAAGCGGTCGGTCATCAGCGCATATAAGCAGGCGTCATTCCAGATGAAAACGCTATTAGACAACGGCTTGCCGTTTTTTAAATGAATAGTAACAACATTGCCGGGTTGATTTTTATACTGCGCCGTCGCTCGTAAGACATGCATCCCGGCTTGCGGTTCGAGAGCGTTAAGATCGAGATATAATTTCTTGTTTGCGGAGTGATAACATTCTGGCGGGCAGAGCTGATTATCGAGCATAATGAAATAACGGATGTCCTGATTGTCGCCAGTACAATCGACCGCTAACGTGACAGTGTCTTCATTTTCGCCGGGTAGAATATAGAGATTGGCGGCGTAATCAGCCAGCGGCGATCTGACCCTTAAAACCGAATTGAAGTAACCAAAGCCGTTGTCAGTTTTTTCGGGATTTTCGGGGTCGAAAATCTCTTTCTGATCGATAACGAATTGATATTCGTAAAGCCCGTCATCTAAAAGGACCTCGCAGGTAAAAATGCCATCGCCATCTTCGTCGATCATGGCTAACGAATGCCGGTTCCAGTCGTTGAAATTACCCATCACGAACACTTCGCGCGGCGGCTGAGGTGATTTGTATGAAAATGTGACCTTGTTTTTCTGCTTGACGATTACCGGCAGGCAGTAATCTTTATTCTCATTGGTAAAATTGATAACAGTCAGTCCGGCAAAGGAGTCATTGGGAGTCAGGATGATTTTGGTGGAATCCGGCTGATAGACCAACTGGATATTCGAATTGGGACGGAATACCGGTTTATATTTTTTGGCGGTAAAAATGTGATCAAGAGCCAGCGGCGTACTGCGACTGGTTTCAATTCTGACGAAGTCGATGATTTCGGGAAGTTTATTGAGTTTATAGCGTTGGGTGCAGTTAAACAGACCACACAGCAAAAATATTATTAAAATCAGACGAGTAATAGTGCTTAGTCGGTTTTTTTTCATCGACTCCTCGTTTATTAATTCCTGGAGTTAGAGATGATACATCAGCATAGCCGAAATCGGCTTAACGGTTACATTCGTTTCGTTAATCGGGGTAATGATTTCTGGATCGGCGCTGGTATGATCAACAGCCAGAATCCATTTGGCTGGTGGAATCCTGAAGGTTTCCGGTTGATTGTTAGGATTAATCAGGATAATGACCTCCCGCCAGCTGTCGCCGCTGTGGCCGCGATTCAGGCGGTAGGCGATGCAATTGGGTGGAACCGGCAGACCGATTTTTTCAAAAAATACCAGGTTTTGCCGAACCTCCGCCGCCGTTGCCAGGCGAAACATGGGATGTTCTTTACGAATCCGGATCAAACCTTGATAATATTTGAAAATATCATGGTTCTCCTGTTTATAATCCCAGCGGATTTTATTGATTTTATCAGGCTGATTGTAACTGTTATGCGATCCGAATTTTGTGCGTAATAATTCCTCACCGCCGTGCATGAAAGGAATGCCCTGCGAGGTGAAAATGATAAAAGCGGCCAGCTTATCCATCGCTTTCAAATGGGTATCGGTATACATTTGATTGGAACTGGTCGAAGCTACCAATAAATCCCAGAGCGTCCGCCCGTCGTGACAGGAAACATAATTAATCGATTCGAGCGGATCGGCGGCGAAATCGTCGATACTGCCGCAGATCCCGGTTTTGATAGCCTCCACGTTTTTACCGGTTTGAACATATCCGGGATCGGTATTGTGCCAGGGACCTTTGAGAGCATCGCGGAAGTTATCATTGAAGACCGCAAAGCCCTCATGGCGTTGACTGCCTTTCAGGGTTGGTTTAATCGGTGTCGCACCCGAAGTCCAGGGTTCGCCATAGAGGAAAATGTCCGGCTTGATGGAAGTCAGGGTTTTGACGATTGCGCGCATCGTCTCGATGTCTGTCAGTCCCATCAGGTCGAAGCGGAAACCGTCGATATCGTAAGTTGTAACCCAAAATTTCAGCGATTCGATGATAAAACGCCGCACCATCGGATTTTCACTGCGAACTTCATTGCCGCAACCGGAACCGTTCCAGTAAGAACCATCCTCCTTTTGACGGTAATAAAAGCCGGGGACGATTCCATTGAAATTGTACCGGATTTGCGGACTGGTCTCGGCGGTATGATTGTAAACCACATCTAGAACGACCTTGATCCCACGGCGATGCAGGGTGGAAATCATTTGCTTCAATTCCCGCACCCGGCTGGCATCGTTTTCGTTGGTGGTAAACCAGCCGTCCGGTGAATTGAAATTGACCGTCATGTAACCCCAGAAATAATTATTGGTTTTATTGTCATGTTCGAAATCCTGAATGGGCATGATTTGAACGGTATTGACGCCTAATTCTGTCAGATGATCCAGGCCGGTGCTGAGGGAAGTGCCTGGCAGGGTTGTGCCCTCTTCGGCGAATCCGAGGTATTTTCCTTTATTAATCACGCCGGAATTTTCCGCAATGGTGAAATCGCGGATATGCATCTCGTAGATAATGGCATCACTGAGAGGAAACTCTGGCGCCGGCGCAATTTCAGTATGATCGTCGAAGATTAAAGCCCGGCCATCGTGAGTGGTGGCGCAGGTAACGTATGGATCAAGCACCTCTTTTTGCGGATTGTAAGCCGGATCGGGTCCAGCTACGCTGTAAACGTAAAATTTGCCATTCAGATCGCCCTTGATAATGTTTTTCCAGACGCCGTCCGGTTGACGATGCAATGAGTGAATCTCAGGCTGTCCGCCTTGGGGTGTATCATAGAGATGCAGTTTGACGGCGGTGGCGCCGGGCGCGAAGACGGCAAATTTGGTTGATTCAGATGAATAGAAAGCGCCCAACGGTTCGCTGGATATATACTTTTTTTCATCGAGGATATGACGCATGTGGAGGGGGCAATTCTTAAATCCCGGCGTTGCAATGGTGGCCGGCAATTGGTCAACATCTAGCGGCGGTAGACTTAAGAGGTGAACGATTTCCGAAGAGTCGGATGATTCCGGATACAGACTCAGTTTACTCGGTTTGATAGTCTGTCCATCTTTCAAGGTAACTACCGGTTTAAGGCTGGATATAGTTTTTTTCGCAATTGCATTCGAAAATATTAATTTGATTTCTGTCGGACTG
>JALOAB010000136.1 GCA_023229045.1 Fidelibacterota bacterium | reverse complement strand
TCACTCTCCAATCCGGCGGCAATTTGTCGCAATTGAGCCACGGTTTTGGTTTTAAGATCATGGTAAGTGTAATCCATCTGAGTCTCCTTCAATCGTGATTAAAATAGCATCAATGATTTATTTCCGCGTTTTTAATAACCTGATATAATATAAAAATCTCCAGCCTAATCACAAGCGCGATTTAAGTTGGAGATTTATTACAAGGAGATTTGTTTTGGCTGGATTCTATTTCAGAAGCATGCACTTACGGGTGGTTGTGAATTCCCGACTGGCAATCGTGTACAGATAAACTCCCGAAGGCAGGTTGACCGGATTCCAGGTTATCTTGTAATTTCCCGCCTGTCGCCGACCTCTTACGAGTATTTCAACCAACTGACCGGTTAGATTATAGACCTCGATTTTAATATCGGAAGTTTTCGGCAAAGCAAACTCAATGACGGTGCTGGCATTAAAAGGATTGGGATAATTGGCCTTCAAGGCATATTCGGTCGGGAACGAGTAATTTCTTTCCTCGGCGATATCACTCAGTACGGTGTTAGTGAGCGTCACGCTGGCTAAGCCAGCGGTTGAAGCTGTAAAGTTAACTGCTCCGAATTTGCCTTGTTCGGGAATATAATTAAAAACCGCAACACCGTTCCCGGTTGTTACCAGTGGATTGCTTATTAATCCGGGTCCTTCGAGTTCTAATGCGATCTGGAAAGTGTCAGCGCAAAGCCGGTTCTCCGGATCACTGACATAACAAATTATCAGGTAATTAGTGATCGGAGATGAAACAATGGTTGGTTTGTCAATGAATATATTCAACTTTTCCGGCTGGGTTCCGTTTTCGATTTTCGCAAGGCGTAAGGCGTAATCCTTGTGAGCTACAGGCATCGCTGGAATATCGGTATAAATCATATTGCCGCCTGAAACGCAGGCGCAAGCGTTAATACTATCGCCATTCCAGGTATCGTACCAGGTTGCCTGATAAGTTCCGGTTTTTAATCCGCTAATTCTGGTATAATGCCCGGAAATTCCCTCTCCGTCAATGGACCTGAACCAGCCGAAGCCGATTGAGTCGGCTGTTATCATAAAAGCATCTGTCATATCTATCATAGCAGTATTTGTTACCAGATTGAGGTTGGCATATTCAAAATTAGCGGCAACTTTGGCAAAAGCTTTCATTTGCGCAAAGACGTTATCAGCCATTAAATCGCGATCGTACATACCCCACCAGATCGGTGTTGCGGCTAATCCACTTGACCAGGCTGACCATAAGGCATTATGATAAATTTCAGCGTACTGACTCGAACCTATTTCAACATTCGGCACAAACATATTACTTGGTTCGGCGCCGGCTTCGCCAAAAATGGCAGGTTTTTCAAGACCTGTCCAGAGCTGGCGTGCAACATTCCGATAAATCCAGTAACTGCTACGATACGGATCACTCGGATAAGGCATACTCCATCCTCTTTCATATAGATGCACATTCGGCAAATCGCAAATTTGATAGCCATCAGACCAATAATTAGTAGAACCGCCGCTTTTCGATATGGTAGTCGGTCGTTTAAAATAATCATTGTTTTTCAGATAATCGTGAACTTTTTGAACCCAATCCATCGCCGCACTCTGATTACCGCGCGACCAACCATCAGTGCCGTCGATTTCGTTCACTAACTCCCAAATTCCCAGACTGCGCGAATATCCCCAGCGGGCGATCAGATAGCGATAAAGTTTTTTCTGATATTCCCAGGAAAGTGAATCGCTAAAGAAATCCACCGAACTGCAAACAGATTTATAAGCGTTATCTTCCCAACCCTCATAGCCCCAGGTACTCTGATCGAGAATATCGTGTGGCCAGATGGCGAACATGACTTCCATATTTCTTTCTTCTGCCCAGTTGATGATTTCATCGACTCGCGAACATTTATATTGATCATACTTTCCAATCCCTACGCGGGCGGATTCAATTTGATGAACGCCACCGCCATTTCCGGCATAATCGTAATTGCCGTTCCAATACCCAAAGAGATTGCCACCCGATTCGTCCAATATTCCTAATCCATCAGCATCGTTGGTCACATTCCAGGGATAATAAGCGCCGATTCCATAGAATGGCGCTCCATCATGATAGATTAAATAGTGCGGATTAATCGGCGATAAATTGAGACAGCCATGATGATCAGATTCAACAGCCGTGAAATTATTTTTAGCACTCTGACCGGTACCGTCAATATCACGGGCAAAGACCTGATATTCCCATTCGCCGACTAAATGTGGTGAAAAGCGGATCAGCCACGCCGCTTTCTCCTCAAAGTCATAGTAAAATCCATTAACCCGAATCGTGTCATCAGCTGGTGAATAAAAATGAGCATACACGTCGATTTCATCGGGATCAAATTCATTGCTGTAGGAAGCTTCGAATAAATTTAATTCCACTTCAAATTTTTCGTACCTGCCAATCGTACTGGCATTGACACTGGCTACTTCTACAATCGGAATAGCGCCGATCGTATAGGTGCGGCACTTCATTTCCGCCGAAGGAGCATGTTCTTTATCCATCGTATCAACCGCGGCAACTTTATAATAATAGGTTCCGGCAGATATAGCGGAATCGCGAAACAGCCTGGCAGTGGCATCACCAATTAAATTCGCCGGACTGCAGTTAAAACCACTCAGCGTATCGCGATAAACATTATAATGATCAACCGCCGGCTCGTTATCACAATTCCAGGACAGATCGATGCCCTGGTCATAAGGATTATACTTGGCAATCAGACTGCTGACGCCAATCGAAAAACCAGCGATCATAAAATCATCGAAAAAGACTGTTCCCTGTTTATCGACTTTAGTCCCACCGTCAAAATGAAAAACCACCATATTGCAATAGGCACTTCCATAATTACTCAATGGAATTGTCATAGTCTGCCAGGTATTGGTTCCAGGTATGGTACCGATCGATTGAAAATTATCACTGCCATTGGTAAAAACCGGTTTGATTGCAAAATTAATCTGGACTTCAGACTTAATCTCCAAAACTATTTTGGGATTCACCGCAACGTTAATATTTTCGGGAGGTGTGAAATAAAATGCGGGCCATTCGTCGTCATTCACGGTGCGCGAATACGCAATCTGCAGGATTCCTTCACTTTCAGTCAGTGTAAAAATACCCGGATACCAATCCGCATGCCAAAGAGTATCAAGAGATTCATTCCAGAGGGTGTCCAGTTTGCCGTCTTCAAAGTCATCGCTGAAACCCGGAATCTGAGCCCATAATGAAATCGTTGACAGGAGCAATATTAGAATAGATTTTTGCATATCAAACCACCAATTTTTTACTTTTATAATTCATTTTAGATAGTTTCAAAAATTAATTCATCAAGTTTGGTATGACCTGACGGTTGTGGTTTATCAAGTTCACTCTTTGTTCGACACATTTTGCGAATCGCATTCCGTCCTCCGGCGTATTTTTAACATAGTCTATCAGCCGATCCAGAGTCGTCGTGGCGACATGAATCCGGGTATCAGAAGAACCGTAGTAAATAAACACGCGACCGGCCGGATCGGCGATCCAACCGTTGCTGAAAACCACATTGGAGACATCGCCGATGCGTTCCTCGCCTTCCGGCGCCAGGAAATACCCACCGGGTTTGTGAATTACGCGCCACGGTTCGCGCAAATCGGTCAGAAACAAATACAATACATATCGCAATCCGGCGGCAGTATTACGGACGCCGTGCGCTAAATGCAACCAACCGTCAGCGGTTTTGAGCGGCGCCGGACCTTGCCCGTTTTTCACCTCATTAATCGTGTGATATGCGCGGCGATCGATGATGATTTCTTCATCGATAACGGCTTTTTCGATTTTATCGCACAGTCCCCAGGCGATTCCACCACCGGTTCCGGCCTCGATGAAATCATCCTGCGGTCGGGTATAAAACGCATATTTACCATCGAAAAATTCAGGATGCAAAACGACATTGCGCTGTTGCTTTGATTTAGTCTGTACATCCGGTAGCCGCTCCCATTTTACCAGGTCTTTTGTACGGGCAATACCGGCTTGTGCGACAGCCGCAGAAGTATCATGTTCCGGCGCGATCGAATCTTTACGTTCCGTACAAAACACGCCATAAATCCAGCCATCGGCGTGCCGCGTGAGGCGCATATCATAGACGTTAATATCCGGATTATCCGTTTCCGGTATAACCACCGGGTAATCCCAGAATCGAAATCGATCAACACCATTCGGACTTTCGGCAACTGCGAAAAAGGACTTACGGTCGAGTCCTTCAACCCGTGCCATTAAACAGTACTTATCCTTGAACTTAATCGCGCCGCAATTGAATACGGCATTGATTCCAAGACGTTCCAATAGTAGCGGATTAGTCGTGTAATCCAGATCGAAGCGCCAGTCAATTGGAACATGCGCGGCGGTCAAAATCGGATATTTATAACGCTGGTAAATTCCGTTTTGGGATGGTAAAGCCGGATTGGATTGCATGATGAGGTTGTTATAATCGGCTAATAATTGTCGCACTTTTTTATGATGAGCAGTTTCACTAATTTTTTCCACGTTATTTCCTCATAAATGTAACAGAATCGGTTCGTTTTATAATCTCAAGACAGGCGCGGATATTATGATAGGGACATTTCCATTCGCTGGCTTTATAGCGGTTCGGATTGGGAATCCCCTCAGCCGAGACTTCATAGAACCACTCGCCATATTCACGGTCGATAAAATATTTTTCGATAAAATTCCATCCTCGTAAGGCTTGATCCAGATACAAATCCCTGCCGCTGAGCTGATAGGCATTCAGAAATCCGACGACAGCTTCGGCTTGCGGCCACCAATCAAATCGATCGGTAAGGAGATCACCTCTTTCATCTCTTTCCATGTAGAGAACGCCCCGTTCATTGAATCCTTCCGCACTTACTGCCGCAACCATTTTCTGAGCAATCGCTCTTACATGCATGAGGATCTGCTGATCTCCGAGCACTTCGGCGGCTTCTAGAAGCAACCAGCTGGCTTCAATATCGTGTCCAAAGGAGACAATCTCGGATTTAGTAATCCAGCGCTCATCGAAAAACAGCCGAAGGTGAAAAGTATGGGGATCAATGATATGTTTCAAGTGGCAATCGATCAATTCCCTAAGGCGATCGCCTACTTCGTCATCCTTAGTCTGTCGATATAAATTGGTATAAGCTTCCAGCAAGTGCAGATGCGAGTTCATGGATTTTTTCTCATTCATATCGACTGCACTCAGTTGCATATTGTCGGAAGGCGACCAATCGCGGTTGCAGACTTCCAGATAACCCTGATAAATGTCATCGTGATTATGTTTTTCGATCAGTCGGAAGATTTGTATGGCGCTGTTAAGCGCGGCGTCTTCACCGGTGGCCGCATAATATTCACTAAGGGCATATACTGCGAAAGCTTGTCCGTAGACTTTTTTCATAACATCAATGGCTTCTCCTTTGGATGAGATCATCCAGTAAACTCCGCCATATTTTTTATCCAAAAACTTAGCCGTCAGATAATTGTAAACTCTCCTGGCGATATTAATAAACCTCTCGTCCGGATCGAACTGATATAACGCTGAAAAAGCCCACAAAATACGCGTAATTAGAATGACACAGCGCGGCGCTCCCGGTTCTGGCCTTAAATCATTGGTGATCCGACCATGAAAACCGCCTTGCTCCTGGTCGATCGCATAGTTCAACCAAAAGGGTATGATGTTTTCATAAAGATTCTGTTTGACTGCAATTCTGAATTTTCCGACTGACTTTATCTCCATAATACTTTTTACACCTGTCTGGTTGTAGTTGTTCTAATAAACATGAATTCCTAATAATTGTTTCAAATAAACAGATGGTTTTCATCTTTAATTTTCCATTTTATTGTACCAGTTCTTTTTTAAAAAGAACGAGGCGACTAAAATAATTACCAGGCAAATTGCCGCGTAAAAAAACTTTTTTAAAACAAAGAAGATTGGAATTGTAATAATCGCCGTTTGCCAGATAATGCCGACAAAAACGTTGACCATATCGCGCGTCCAGCGACTGATCTTTTTAAAATTCGGTTCTTCAGCGACGATCTTGTCGTGAATCGGTCGCCAGAAACCCCAGGGACGCACGGTTTTATAAAATTTCTTTAATATTTCTTCTTCGGTTGGCGGAGCCGAATAAGTGCCAATGATCGCGCCGATTATTGAGATTAACAGAATTAACGGAAAA
>JALOAB010000135.1 GCA_023229045.1 Fidelibacterota bacterium | reverse complement strand
CCGGATATATTGCCGGCGCCGGAGCAGGGTAAAATTCTCGCCGAAACTTTCCTCTACGGCGATCCTTACAATTTTTCTCACGACAACAGCATGCTGTTATTCACCATCACTCCGACGATTAATATGATCGAAGTCGAACAAGTTGTGGATTTCATGCGCGACTTTCAGGTTATTCAGACAGCAATCAATGCCAAATATCCCGACCTGCACGTTGACTATACCGGTGAGTTGCCAGCCCAGAGCGACGAACAGGATGCGCTTGGTTTTGACATGGCAGTTCCGTCGATCGTAGCCCTGGTGCTGATTTTGCTACTATTTATATTTTCGTTCAGTCAATTACGCTCCATCCTGTTTATCCTGATTGTATTGATTATGGGCATTGTCTTTAATTACGGATTCGTCGGTATTACCATTAAAGAAATCAATATGATTACCAGCATTATGGCTGTTTTATTGATTGGTCTCGGTGTGGATTACGGAATACAAATCGTAACCAATTTCACTACTTATCGCGAAGACGGCTATGAACCCAAAGAAGCCCTGCGGCTGACTTATCAAAAAGCCGGAATGGGCACTTTGCTGGCGGCGGTGACGACTGCCATTGCATTTTTTGTCATGGCGATAACTGGCGTTCAGGCGTTTGAGCAGTTTGGGATTATCATGGGCACCGGTATCATCAATTGTTTTCTGGCGATGTTTTTCATCTTACCCTCGTTGTTATTATGGTGGGGTAAAAAGGACCTAAGCAAATCTCACTTGCCCAATATTAACTATCAGTTCCTGGCCAATATTGGAAATTCTATTTACAGGCATCGGACAGTCTCAATTATTGCCGGTGTTGTTATCACGGTTGGTTTATTTATCACGATGTTCTTTAACCGGCTGGAATATGACATGATGAAACTCGAACCGCAGGATATGCCCTCGATCATCCAGTACTATAAAGTCATGGATAAATTCGAAATGACGCCTTTTGCCTCGATGGTAATTGCCAACAGCGTCGCAGAAGCCCGTGAAATTACCGAAAAACTGGAGAAGACCCCGCTGGTCGCCGATATCAACTCGGTCTCTAACTTTTTCCCGCCGGAAGACGAACAGCAGGCGCGCCTCAACGCAATCGCTAAAATTCGCCAGATGCCGCCGCGTTATCGTACGATTAATTATACAATTGAAGATATGGAGACATTTGCCGGCGAAGTTCAGCGCACCGAATGGAATATTATCGAAATGGGTGATCTCTCCGTCGCGGGGCTGGGTGAAAACAATAAAATCGTAAAGAAACGCAACGCCATGATCCGCGAGATTTTCGGCGCGGAAGTTGGTCAACCGGGACGCGAGGTTTTCCAGAAACTGATCAAGCTGATTGAAAGCGATCCGGCACTGTATGTCACAAGACTCAGTAAATTGGATTATCATTTCGCCCGGGAGATGGATGCGATCGTCACCCGCATGTCGCAGGCAAATCGTCCGATGACCTTTGCCGACCTGCCGGAACAAATCCGGAAAAGTATGTTTGATGAAACCGGTCAGCGCAATCTGGTGACGCTCTATCCCAAAGACGGCGTTCTGGAAAACATTGATAACATCCGCCATTTCAACAGTTCGGTGGCGCGGGCATCGGTGCGGATCACCGGATCGAGCCAGATTCTGACCGCCTGGCTGGATGAGGTTATCAGCGCCTCCGGCAAAGCCGGCATTTATATATTCGCGGCAGTGATCTTTTTCCTGGTGCTGAATTTCCGCGACATCAAATATGTGGTCTTTGCGTCCGTGCCGCTAATAATAGGCCTGATCTGGATGGCTGGAACTTATCCACTCCTGGGACAAAAATTGAATATCATCAATATTGCCGTCATTCCATTAGTCATTGGAATGGGGATTGATTTTGGAATTCACCTCGCCCATCGCTTCCGGGTCGAACAAAATATCGAAACCGTTTATCGCTATACCGGCAAAGGCGTATTTCTATCGGCACTCACCACCATGATCGGCTTCGGCTCGCTGGGTTTGATCGGTAAATTCGGTTCGGTCAATTCCATGGGGCGCATTCTTTTCGTCGGTATTTTGATGTGTCTGCTGACGGCTCTGCTCATTTTACCGGCGATATTGACCTTTGATAAAAAGAAAACCGGTTGATATAAGGAGGCGTCAAATGCAAACCGCCATAATCCGCCGTTACATCCAGGTATTCTCGACCCTGTTTTTACAGGGAGCGATATTATTCATTTCAGCCGGAACTTTAAGGTGGAACTGGGCCTGGATTTTCATCGCCGTAGGTGTGGTCATTCTGATTTTCAATGGCTTAGTACTGCCGCGCGAAGTCATCGAGGAACGTGGTAGCAGAAAAACCAACGTCAAAAAATGGGATAAGGTACTGACCAATATCGCCATATTTCCTTTTCTCGGTATCTACATCGTTGCTGGGCTGGATTACCGGTTCGGTTGGAGTGGCGATGTATCCGGAATTATTCACATTATCGGCTTGGTTATTACCTACTCCGGCTCACTGCTTTTCACCTGGGCGATGGTCTCCAATCTTTATTTTTCTACCAAAGTCCGAATCCAGGACGACCGTAGCCACCAGGTCGCTACCGGCGGTCCGTATAAATTCGTCCGTCATCCGGGTTATATCGGCTATTTCTTGATGGTTTTAGCTACACCGGTCGCCCTGGGAGCCTGGTACGCCTTATCCTTCTCAATCTTACTAAGCATACTTTTCGTAATCCGCACTGCCCTGGAGGATAAAACCTTATTTAATGAACTGGCGGGGTATCGTGAATATGCCGCAAAAGTCAAATACCGCTTGATACCCTTTGTTTGGTAATAATAAAAACATGAGAGGAGTCAGTTATGAATAAACATTTTAAGATTTTCTTTCCGGGAATATTTTTCGTCATGGCAATTCAAACTTTCGCGCAGGAAAACGTTCTCGATATTATCCGGAAAGTCGATGAAATGGCTAAAACCAGTACCAGCATCGCCAAGATGAGTATGCTGACCTATCCCTATTCCGAGGATAATGCCAATTACCGTGAAATGAAAGTTCTGGCATACGCCAAGGGTGATGACAACAGCTATATGGAATTCATCACGCCCAAATCCATTCAGGGCTTGCGAATCCTGTCGCTGGAAGGCGATCAATGGGTTTACTTCCCTTCCACCGGGCGGGTGCGCAAAATCGCCGCTAAATCGAAGGATCAGACGGTGCAAGGCGTCGGCGGGGACTTTACTTATGAAGACCTCGGTGGCGGTTCCATGGAAGAAAACTATACGTTTAAAATCCTGAAATCGGATGATAAAAGCTGGACGCTGGAAGGCATTCCGACTAAAGAATCGTCCTATTCCAAAGTCATCATTACGGTTTTAAAGGAAAACTACCAGTCGCCCAAAATCGAATTTTATTCCGCCGAGGACGGACATAAAAAAGACCTCATCGTCGAAGAATATAAGACCATCTCCGGGCGCCTGATGCCGACCCGCATGACCATGCTCAACCTGATCAAGCAGAGCAAAACCATCGTCATTATGCACGACGCCCAATACGACGTTCCGATCGATGACAAATATTTCAACCCGATGCGGTTTTACAAATGAGCAAATATTGGTCAAATAAACCGCGCAGATTGTTAACTAATTAGTACTTAGAAAAGGTTCAGCGAATGGTGAAAAAATATCATACAATAGTTCTGACAATGTTGATAATTCTGTCGGTTGCATCCGCCCAGGAGAGTGATTCGCCGGTTGGCGGCTGGGGTGAGGATGCTTCAGAGAAATTTAATGTAAGCGGTCATGAAGAATCTTCCGGTCTGTATGGTTATCTGATCGATTATATCCAGTCCAGCCTGGATTATACCAATCGGGAATTTTCCCGTCCGTCATTTGGCAATGCCCTGCTTCTGCGCCTGAAAGGCGATTGGCGTCCGGAGACCAATCTGCGTTTTCACCTGGAATTTTCCTACATTTCCAACGTCGGCAATCAGAATCCGTACGTCCTTTACGAGAAATTAGGCGTTGCCGGTTTTTCACAGAGTGACTTTCCGCTGGAGGATTACAACCAGCGCATGTTTTTCGATCATGTCTGGGGCATGGCGAACTTCGGCAATTTCGATCTGCAATTCGGCAAATTCCCGGTCGCCTGGGGCACCGGTTATGTTTTCAATCCCACGGCGCGGGTCGCCTTCCCTCCTTTCCTGGATATGGTCACCGAGGATACGCCCGGCACGATGGCGATTCTGCCCAGCTACGCCCTTTCCAACCGTTTCTCGCTGGAAGCCTATTTGGCTTTCCAGGATAAAACCCAGAAAAAGACCGCTTTTCAGGAAGACAGCGACGTCAAGAACCTGCCCTATGGCATAAAACTGAATACCATCGTCGGCGCATTCGACCTGTCGCTGAGCTGGATCAAGGAGGTGCTCTATAACGATCTGGACTATCGCCCGATTGATGACATTCTGACCGAAGCTGGCATGGAATATGTCCAGGGTATCGTCGCCAACCAGATGATGGCGGACTTGCTGGCGGCGGGCGACACTGCCACGGTTCTGGATATGTTCAAACAGGGCGCAATGGCGGAAATGACAGCCGATTTGCCGGCTCATCCCTATCACAAACGCAGTTATTATACCGGTTTTGACTTCGCCGGCGCGATCTGGGACTTCGGCGTGTATGGCGAATTCGCCTTCCGCCTCCCGCGCGACAGCAATGACGAAAAATTCCTGCTTGAAGATTACAGTCTCAGTGACAATCTCGAAATGTGTGTAGGCTTCGATTACCTGATCCCCGGAATCGAGATCGATACACGCTTCGAATATTACTACCAGGGCGTCGGCGCCAAAAGTAAAAATGATTATAATCTGCTGACCGTGCTATCCGGCGAAAAATTAGTCAACGCCCGCAATTATTCTTTTTTATTTCTGGAAAAAACCATCCGGGATTATCACAAATTCAGTCTGGCATTTTTCAATAATCTGGATGACGGCAGTTATGCGTTACTGCCGGGATACAGCTATTCGCCCTACAGCAATTTTGATATCACTCTGGGAGCATTCATCCTGGGCGGCTCGCGAGGTTCGGAATTCGACGGTCGCTATACGCTCTATGATGTCAAAGAAATTGATCTGATGGAAAATCTCTGGCCGTATCTGCGACTAAAGATCAGTTTCTGAGCCGGTGAATCGCCCGAAAAGATAATCGCACCGGATCACAGGGTACTTTACCAAACTCCATTTATTCGCAAGGAAAATCACCCATGCGAAAGTAAGTGGCGCGGGCGCTATATTTCTGGCGACCCGTTCAAGTGGTGTGATACCTGTCAAGTAATGAACCAGGCGTCCGCGAATGTCCCATGATTCTCTTTTATTTAATGTATTTTAAAATTAAAATAGCGTATGAATCTTTCATTACGGCGTATCTAACCTGAAAGAAATGTACTTCATTTCATAAATATGGGATTTTTGATTTCATTTTAGAGATAAAAACGGAGGTGAGAGATGAAGAAAACCATTGTCATGCTGATAGCAGTCAGTTTCATCTTTGGGAACCTGCTGACAGCCCAGAGCGCCGGCGATTACCGCTCCAAAACCAGCGGCAACTGGACCTCAACCGCCACCTGGCAGACCTACAGCGGCAGCGAATGGCAGGATGCGGTTCAAGCACCTAACAATTTATCCGGCGTGGTCACCGTACTTAACGGCCATACGGTCACGATCAGCTCCACCCTGAGCATCGACCAGACGGTTGTGGATGCGGGCGCGACACTGACGGTGGATCTGAGCAGTTCTGAAAGTCTGACCATCAATAACGGTGTCGGCGATGATCTGACCGTGAACGGAACGTTGAATATGAGCGGCGGTCTGGATAACCAGAGCAACGGTTTAACCGGCACGGGCAAAACTGTGATCAATGGCACCTGCAACTGGAACAGCGGTCATATTACTAACACTGATTTCAACATCAGTTCAAGCGGTGTAATGGACATGGAGGGCAGCGGCGAATGCAGGATCAACTGGGATGGCGTCGTCAATAATGCCGGAACCGTAAATTTTGCAAAATCCGGCGTGGCGTTCGTTATGTATTATAGAGGCACTTTTAATAATCTGGACGGCGGAATTTTCGAAGTGACCACGAATGAGTCAATATATCACAGGAATGACCTGAGTTCGGGTAATATGCCCGAATTCAATAATGCCGGAACCTTCCGAAAAAAGACCGGCACGGGCACAAC
>JALOAB010000134.1 GCA_023229045.1 Fidelibacterota bacterium | reverse complement strand
TTTCGCCAAACCGGATAGTATCGGCCGCACTGTGGCTGGTGATTTTCAGACTCATTGTTTATCTTTTAGGCGTCATTTTAACAATCGGCAGAATCATCTCTTCCATCGAGATGCCGCCGTGCTGGAAAGTGTCCTTGAAAAAACTCTGAAACTTGTGGTAATTGGTCGGATAGACGAAATAGAAATTTTCCTTGGCAATCAGGAAATTGTTGTTGATACCAAGATCGGGTAATTTGAATTCGGCCGGATTTTTAATGTTCAAGGCGTATTTGGGCGGACAATTCAAATTCTTGCCACTCTTGAAACGGATATTGGTCGAGGTCTGTCGGTCGGCAATCACCTTTACGTCATTCTGAACCCGGATACTGCCATGGTCGCTGGTGATAATTATTGTGAAGTCAGATTCGGCAAATTTGCGCAACACCGAAAATAGCCAGGAGTGTTGAAACCAGGTGCGAACTATCGAGCGGTAGCTGGATTCGTTTGGTAAAATTTCTTTCAGCAAATCAGAATCCACCCGTCGATGCGCCAAAATATCGACAAAATTCAGCACCAGTCCAATCATAGAGTTGCCAAGATAGGATGAAATTTTTTTCTCTAGCGCCCAACCGGAATTGGAATCCAGTATTTTGAGGTAATTGAATTTACCTTTCAGATCGAAGCCGGCGCCTGACAGGAGATTCTCAAGCATCTCACCCTCATGCCGGTTCATGGAAGATTCATCATCTTCCTCACGCATCCAGATATCGGGATAAAGCGGATGAATTGCGTTGGGAAACAATCCGCTGAAAATAGCATTGCGGGCATAAGGTGTAGCCGACGGTAAAATAGAAAAGTAAAAATCGACATCGATATTATAGAACTCGTATAACAAAGGCGCAAAAGTGTACCATTGATCGAGACGCATACAGTCGATAATTATAAATAGTACTTTTCGTCCATCGCGTAGTAAGGGAAATACCTGTTGCGGAATCACATCCGGCGAGAGGGCTGGTCGGAAGTGGGAATCCTCATTGACCCAGTTTCCGTAATTCTTATCGATGAACTTGGCGAATTCAATATTACAATCGCGTTTTTGATCTTCGAGGGTTTCGTTCAAGCCCAGATCGGGATGATCATCGAATTCGATTTCCCAGCCGGCTAATTTCTGATAGATTTCAATCCAATCGCGACTGCTCAATTCATTATACAATTGCTGGGAAATGGCATGAAATTCTTCCTGGTAATTTCGCGAAACGTGTTCGGAGGAAATCCGCTGTTGTTCGAGGATTTTCTTACAGGCCATTAAGACCTGGCTGGGATTGACCGGTTTAGTCAGGTAATCGGTGATCTTACTGCCAATGGCCTTTTCCATCAAACTCTCTTCTTCATTCTTAGTGATCATTATCACCGGCAGACCCGGTTTGCGGGCTTTGATATCGGCCAGAGTAGCCAGCCCGTCCTTGCCGGCCATCATTTCATCCAGCAGGACCAGGTTAAAATTTTCCTGATTAACCAGGTTAACGGCATCATTGCCATTGGATACCGGCACAACTTCGAATCCGCGACTGCGCAGAAACAAAATGTGGGCTTTCAACAATTCGATCTCGTCATCGACCCACAGAATTTTTCCTTTTTTAAAGCTCATGGAATTCCTTCGTTTTATTATTTCCGTTAAAAATTTCAGACACGGATTTGGTTCGAAATGTTAGTAAAGGGAATTAATTATTTACTTTTTTCCGTTATATAATGATTTCAAATACCACTCGTTAATTTAAGCAAATTGGCCTGTCGTAAAAGAGATATTTCTGGAGTGAGTTAGGAGAGCGTCAGATCCGGTAAGCCGAGTCTCGGCGCGGCTATTTGGTCTTCATAACAAATTCGCCCTGCCAATTCGGTCCGGGTGGATTTTCTTTGTAAATATGACAGCGTTCGATGAAGACCTGCGCGGGATTATCATCACCGCGCACGCCAATGGCTTTTTGGAAGGCGGCGATAGCGGCATCCCATTGCCTATCCCAGTAAAGATTGATGCCCTCCGTGAAAAAAGTGCTAATTTGCATCATTTCCGGCTCGACCTGACCTTTTCGACCAAGCAGTTCATAAACCGTAATCGGTTTCAGCTTGCCTTTTACCACGAGGCGATCGAGAATGCGAACTTCGATTTTATCCCCGGCGCGGCGATAGGTTTCTTCACCGATCATCATATAGGTGCCGTACTGTTTATTGGCGCCTTCGAAACGCGAAGCCTGGTTGACGGCATCACCCATGACGGTGTATTGAAAACGCTGGGTTGAGCCCATGTTGCCGGCGCTGACCACTCCGGAATTGACGCCCATCCGCACGAAGATATCGACTCCGTGATCCTTTTTGATCTGAGGGCGCAGTTCTTTCAGAGTAGCCTGTTGATCGATGGTCGCAAAGCAAGCTTTCCAGGCGTGATCCGGATCTTCCATCGGCACCCCGAAGTCACACATGATGGCATCGCCTTCATATTTATCCACATAACCATCGTATTTCATCAGGATCTCGGTCATCGGCGACAGATATTTGTTAAGCACCAGCGCCAGTTCTTCAGCGGAGAGACTTTCGGAAATCGTCGTAAAATTAGCGACATCCGAGAAAAACATGGTTGCTTCCCGCTTTTCACCGGAAAGACTGAAGGCGTCCGGATGATCTTCGAGGTACTTCAATACTTTGGGACTCATGTAAGTCTGGAACATGCCGCGGATTTTCTTCTTCTCTTTCTGTTCAGACAGGAATTGATAAACGACACTGGCCAGGTAACTAACCCCAATGCCGACTAACAGCGGAATTAAGTAAACCCAAACCGCCTGATTGCGAAACATCCAGTAAGCGAAGAAGAGCGCTCCCAATCCCATTATCAAAGACAGGATGCCCCCGAATACCGGGCGGGCATAGGCGACTCCGACTGATGCGATAATACAAATTACGAAGATCGCGACAATGTTCGTCGTTGTCGGTAGTGAATGAACAAACCGCTGATCCAGCATGGTCTGAATGGCATGGGCATGCGTCTCGACTCCGGGAGTCAGGCGGCGATTGCCACCGTAATTATAAAATGGAGTGAACTTATTATCGTGAAGTTCCTCAATGGAGACCCCGATCAAAGCAATTTTATCTTTGAATGGATTAATCTCATCCAGAGTGGCGAGTACGCTGGTCGTATCACCGGCTTCCAGTGCCGCCATCGCCTCAAACTGGCGGTCGGAGTCGGCAATCAGCGAAATGCGGAACTCCAGGGGATAGATCGAATCGTCCTTGAACATTTCAAGGTAATCGGTATCCTCTTCATCCTTCAGGTCAAAATCGGCGTCGTCCAGAACAGCCGCCATCGAGTAAGTCGGGAAAGTACCGGCCGGTCCGTAATAATTGATCAGAATGGTCTGTTCCCAGCCCAGACTGCCGCGATGCCCTAAAAGGTGTTCAGATTTTCCGGTGGCTGAATCGGCAAATACGAAGTAACCGTCTCCCTTGAAACTAAAAACAGGATTGCTGGGCAAACCCATTTCTTTTAGAAAGACCTGGGTGCCAAGTGAATAGATATATTTATCGTGATATTGCTCAAAAATCGGGTAGCGGCGGGTGAAACCATCCGGGTCCTGCATTTCACCAACTATTCCCCAGTCACTTCCGGTAGCCATTAAAATCGGCAACGGCTCATCCGCGTAAGTGTATAGACCACCGGCGGTAAATTCACGCGTGACCTTACCGGCCAGAATCACATTTCCATTTTTCCTGATCGCATCGGCCAGGATTTCATCTCCCAAAGGATTTTTATAGTCCGGTTCAGTGAATTGAATATCGAACATGATCATCTTTACGCCGACCTCCCGGAGGTTCTCTACCAGAGTAGCATAATATTCGCGCGGATAAGGGTAACGGTCACGACAGCTTTTGAAAGTTTGATCATCGATGGCAACAATAATTAATTTGGTATGTGAGACGTCTTCCGGACCGCGATTTTTAAAGCGCGCATCCAGCGATTTCAATTCCATTTCGCGAAAGAATCCCAGCAACAACAGCAGTGAAACAATCAATGCCAGTATAATGGCGATGATGATTCCGCCAAGGGCCTGTTTCAGGGTGTTTTTTTTCATCAGGCCAACTAGTTTAGAAATTCAGCGAGTATATTACGTAAAAGCTAATGTCGTGGAATTTTTCGGCGCTACCGCGGTCATCTAGGTAGGTATAGCTGAGATTACTCCGCAGTTGGTGAATTTTCCAGAAATTGAAAATGAAACCGGCATATACATTGTTTTGAGTGTATTCCGCCAATCCGGTGCCGTTCGTGATTCCGTAACCGGCGTATGTTCCCAGGGCGCCACTAAACAGATCATATTGACCCCGGAGATTGAAAGACATAAAATCATAAGGCTTGGAAGTCAATCCGCTCTCGCTGTGGTTGCTGGAAACGCGGATATTGGTTTTTAGAGGAAAAGGGAAATTGCTATTGATACTGAAAGACACCATGGAGGTTTTCATCGAACTGAAAAGATAGCCAGATAAACGGCTGGAAGCCAGCCGATCGCTGCGGTCGGAACTCGCATAGGAAAAATTTAATGTATTATTAATGTTCATGAATGTGACGTTATGCGAAATGCGAATGTCCTGACGGGTCGTAACGTTTGATTCCCGTCTATCCTTGATACTGAATGAATCGGTCGGGGCGGTAATATACCAGGTTGTATCCATTTTCGTCACGTCGTTTTTGCGCCCGTATTGCACCGTATTCAGGTCGATGCGCGGCAGATTTTCGCCTAGAAATAAAGACAAACCGGCCATAAGATTTGAGGTCGTCGTCGTAGAGCTTTTATCATCGTTAAGGTTATCCGTATTCTGTTCGTAGCTGAGGTTAAGAAATATTTTATTCTGGAAAAGACGGATTCTGTCTGCAATGCTATACCCCTGAATATCTTTGCGCATGTAGGGATTGCCCATCGAATAGAAAGAGCCCCCAACATGCTGGTATTTAATCGTGATATAATTATGGAAGTAATTAAGGTTCAACGCACTTCGGTAGGCCAGCGACGGCATATTAAGAACCTGTTGCATACCAAAAGCCAGGCTGGTTGAATCGTTGATCTCCAATTTCATGATCGGGTTCTTGACTTTGGACAGAGAGTCAAGCACAATGGGTGAAATCGGGTATTGCGACAGCCCGATCGTGAAGATTTTTTCGATCGAGCTGGGATCGAATCCCAGGGTGGAAATCGGTATATCAAAATCGCCAAATGACAGGGTATCATCTTTGCCTAAAGCGCCCCCCGTGATGTTACGGTTTAACATCGAAAAGGCTACCGCGTTTTTCCAGACAAATCGCTGATTATCAAACGCTAATTTCAAATCCGAACCGATCACGATATTATCCTGGGGTGTAACGCCGGTCATTTGAATTGCCGTATTGTTGCCGGCGAAAATACCACCCATTTCGCGGTTGACGGATAGAGTATCATCCTTGGACTTGATAAAACTAAAACCTAGTTGGAAATACTTACCGGAGCCGAAGTAAGGCCGCACGGCGAGCAGATTCTGTTTATAGGTATAACCGGTGCGGTAGTATTCCTCCGCTCCGGAAGACAGAACCACCGCCGTATCGCTGATCGTTCCGTCAATACTGCGTTCGGTTTCACCGGAAACCACGTGCAAATTAAAATATCTTAACTTGAGATGCGCTTCTATCCCGCGCACCCTTTTACCCCGTAGACCGAATTCGGAAAACTGCGGGTTGACGTCGCCGAAATTCATTTCGAAATAATTCGAGGAAAAGCCGGCAGTATAACGATTGCGGGGTTGCTTGTAGGGCTTTTCTTCAGAAGTGATAAAGGTATTAGCCTGGAACTTTATCCAATCATAGGATCCGTTAAAACCGGTAGTCACCTGTTGAATATCCTGAGATATTCCGCGTACCCGTTCCGAATTGACTTCAGCCAAAAGACGACCGTTATAGTTGAATACCTTTTCGGCTTCTTTGATACTTCCCACTACTGTAAAATTGCTTACGAGTGGATTATAAAAAACACCATTCTGATTGGCGAAGGTGATTCTGATAGAGTGTAATCCGGGAGGCAGGTTCCGCGGACGGGCAACGATCAGGTCTTCGGAGATTTGAGCGGTATTTGTTATATCTATTCCATTGATTTCGACTTTAATGGTATTAAGGGCAACATTACGGGCATTAAACAACGACACTGCGATTACAACTTCGGAGGCGGCGACGATTTGAGCCTCTTCCGGACTTAAAATAATCGCGTCGCTGGGAGTTCCTCCCTGTAGATCCGCTTCAT
>JALOAB010000133.1 GCA_023229045.1 Fidelibacterota bacterium | reverse complement strand
CTCTTACGAGGTCGGTTTCAAGCAAATGCTGGGCAATGATGCTTCTCTGCAGTTGACCGCGTTCTATAAGGAAACCGAAGATTTAGTGACGCTGGTTTCTATCATTACCGACGTCACCACGATTGCTTTCCCACAAAACGGCGATTTTGGCACAATCCGGGGCATGGATGTGATTTTCAACCTGCGCCGGATTAAAAACCTGAGCGTCAATCTCAACTATGAATTGCAATTTGCCGAAGGAACCGGTTCGGCTTCGCTTGATAATTTCGATATTGCCTGGCAAAGTGCCACCCGCGGTAATTATCCCAAGTATGCTCAGCCGCTGGATTTTGAACAACGCCATTCCGGTAGTTTGGTGCTGGATTACCGTATTCCCCAGAGCGCGAAAGGCTTTATACGCAATTCTGGCCTGAATACTATGTTCACTTTCAATTCCGGCAATCCATATACCCGGTCTCGAGTCACCCAATCCTTCCCGTTTGACGGTCGGTATGATAATGATATTTCCAATACACCGGTCAGCGCGATTGGTTCAGAGACAACTCCCTGGAATTTCCGGATTGATATGAAGCTTGATAAGCGGATCGAATTTCTGAAAACCAGGATGACTTTTTATGCCTGGGTCATTAACCTGTTAAATTCCAAAAATATTCAGGACGTATATCTGACGACCGGTCTGCCGGATGACACCGGATTTTTGGGAACTCCGGCGGGTCAAGCTTACTGGCGCAACCTGGATGAAACAGGCAAGAGTCTCTATAAGATGCGTGAAATTGATTATAACTATTATGGTCAACCGCGTCAAATCAGACTCGGCGTCATGGTTGAGTTGTGAGATTGAGATTGATGAAATTAGGATGGTTTAATAACGGAGAATTTGAAATGAAAAAGATAATACCGATAGTATTACTTCTGGTTTTGATAATTGGATACAGCCAGGGCGCTGAGGATATTAATCAGTTTCGGGCTTTGCAAAAAGCCGCGGCTGTCAGCGACGTCTGGATTAACATCAATCGTATGAACGGTGTGATGCGGAATAACGGTACCTGGTTTTACGACAACGTTCTGGGTGATTGGGGGCTGGAGTGGCCACGCGGTTCAGGGCTCAGTCCGATGTTTGCATCCGGTCAGTGGGTTGGTGCGTTAGTCGAAGGTTCGCCCCGTATTGCCGGTGTGATTCACGGTAATACTGATTTTCAGCCGGGTGAGATCACCAGCTGGGGCATTGACCCGCCGGTTGCGACTATTCCGACTGCGGCAGAATATCGCTGGTACGTATTGAATTCCGACGGCACCGGCGACTGGAATAACTGGCCGATTGCTCAGGGCGCTCCGGTCGATTCCAATGGCAATCCTCTTCTAATCGGGGATCAGACCGCTTTCTGCGTCTATAACGATATGGGCACTCATAACCGTTTTGCGACTCCCAAACTGGGCGTTGAAATCCGCCAGACCGCCTTTGCTTTCAACCGGGCGGATGCAATCGGCGACATGATATTTATTAAATGGCAATTGGTCAATAAAAGCGCCTATGACTGGCCGGAAACTTACTTTGTGATCTGGACCGATCCGGATATGGGTGATGGTTGGGACGATTTTGTGGGTTGCGACACCAGCCTCGGATTAGGTTTTTGCTATAATGCGCTAGATCCCGACCAACAATACGGTTCGGCGCCGCCGGCAATCGGGATCGACTTTTTCCAGGGCCCGATTGTGGATGGAGCGGCCACCGATACGGTCAAATTACCGGATGGTACGGTTTACCCCGGAAAAAAGATGCTGAAAATGACCTCTTTCATTTATTATAATAATGATGATTCACCCAATGGCAATCCGCAGACCGGCGGAGACGCCTGGAATTATATGCGCGGCATTTGGCGTGATGGGATTCCGATCACCGAAGGTGAAGATGGTCGTAATCCGAGTAATCCGCCAACCAAATTTATGCTGACAGGCGATCCAGAAAGTAGATCCGGTTGGCTCGACCAGAGTGAATCCGACCGTCGTTTTATGATGACCACCGGACCTTTTACGATGCCGAAGTGGGTTGATTCCAATGGTGATAATATTCCGCAGCGCGGTGAGCCTGGTGTGCAGGAGATCGTCGCGGGTTGTCTCATGGGACGCGGTTCGGATAACCTAAACAGTGTTACCTATTTGAAAGCTGTAGATAAGATTGCCCAGATGGCTTATGATATGGATTTTGCACTGCCTCCCGCTCCGCGCCAACCGGCGGTTCAGGTTGCTGAATTGCCAAATGAGATTTTGCTGACCTGGGATGAACGTTCGGAATATAATCCGGACGGCAGTCTTTATTATGCGACTGATATTGTGGCGGACGGTCTGATTGGTCAAAAAATGGTAGTTGACGATGAATATTTAGATGTCACCGATGGTGATTATAATTTTACTGGTTATACCATTTACCAGTTTTCAGATGCTTCTGGAAATGATCCGGTCGTATATGAAACCTATGGTGTGGAGACGATCGAAGGTTCTGTAGCATATACCGGAAAACGCTATATCCGGATCCTGACGAATAAAAATCCGAGGGTCAGCGCGGTCGGCGACCAGCTGTTTAACGGTAAGGAGTACTATTTCGGGGTGCAGGCGCGCTCTTATTGTAAATTTGCTAAGCCGCAGGATTTTGTTAGTTCGTACGTTGTAATGACTGCGACCCCCCAAAATAAGTTGGGTACGCGGTATTCGGCCGATTTTGACAGTAGCATTACGGTAACCCACCTTTCCGGCACCAGTGACGGTAGTGTTGCAGTCAAGGTGGTTGACAAAACCAAGCTCACCGGAAAATTTTATGAGGTGACTTTCAACAGTGATGCGACCTGGAATTTACTCCGGTCAAGTGATTCGACGTTTGCCAGCACGTCGGTGATCGATTCAGTATTGAAAAATCAGACTAATCAGAGTGGCAGTGATGCTTATAATATCACGGACGGACTATTGGTGCAGGTAGTTGGACCGGAACCAGGTATCAAACAGATTGCCGAACTGGATCCGAGCGAGCTGTCGGTGTACGATGCCAATCTATGGGGTAGTTTAAACAACTATGGTCGGTCTCAACATTGGCCGGTGTTTGTTCTGTCTGAAAATCTCGGAACTGATCTGGGACGGGTAGATCGGTTTGGTATAATGTCTCCTAAAGATTATGATATTATCTTTACCGATACCGACAGCACTCTGGCTTGGGATTACTCTACTGATTTGGTTCTTACCGATACTTTGACCGGATTACCGTCATATGTGCCATTGACAATTTGGAGAATCGATTTAGATGGTACTCGAACACGCTTACCGGTTACTATTCTTGATAATGACGGAGATGGAACCTGGAATCGTTCAATTACAGGCGATGATGAAGTGTATGGGCCAGCATTTGAAATGCTGTATATCTATGATAACGCGGAATATGTTCCAGCCAATGTAGCCACCTATATTTCGACCAATGATGGCACCGTCGCCCCTGGTTTCGGACCTTTTGGCGTAGTGTATCCGGCTATAAACCGCTTCATGATAAATATGTATCAGGATGTGGACGGCTATGCTCAGGCTGGCGATCTGGATGCCGATGGTTATTTTTACGGACCGCCGCATGCTGGTGAATATTTTCGGATTTTTACCAATAAACCGAATACGACAGAGGACATTTTCACTTTCCACGCTCCGGATACCACAACTGCAATGCTTACAGATAAAAAGACCGATCTGAAAAAGATCAATGTCGTGCCGAATCCCTACTACGGCTATCAGAGCAATGAAATGAATCCTTTTAATCGTTTTGTCCAGTTCACTTACTTGCCGGAAAGATGTACGATCCGGATTTTCGATCTGGCGGGCAATTTGGTGCGTCACCTGGAAAAGAATGATGCGACTTCATCATTGCTGAACTGGGACCTTAAAAACGAGTATGAGTTACCCGTTAACAGTGGGATTTACATCTATCATGTGGAAGTGCCCAAGGTAGGTGAGAAGGTCGGTAAAATGGCCGTGTTTACTCCCAATGAACGACTTGATACTTATTAATTCTGGAAAGGGAAACAACAATGATAAACAGAAACTATCACATAAAACTCCTGATAATAACGGCTTGTATCTTACAGATAGCGCTGGCAAGCGCCCCGAAAGTCGGAACAAATGGCGCTACCGAATTGCTGATTCCAATGGGTGCCGTCAATGTCGCCCTGAGCGGCTCGAACATCGCCAATATCTCGGGCGCTAATGCGATTTATTGGAATCCGGCCGGGCTGGCCATAATGAACGGAGGCGAAGCCACTTTCAGTTATCTGAATTACTTCGCCGGAATGAAGGTCAGCTATATGGCGGGAGGCGCTAAGCTTGGACGACTTGGAGTGGTCGGAGTCAGCTTACAAGTGTTGGACATCGGTGAGATTCCGGTTACTACGATCGAAGCCCCTGAAGGAACCGGCGAAATTATCGAGCCGAATTATCTGACGATTGGCGCGACCTATTCGCGTGCCTTTACCGATCGGATCAATTTCGGCGTCAATGCCAAACTCATCAGCGAAAAAATTGGCTCAATGAGTGCATCTGGTATCGGTTTCGATCTGGGTCTGCAGTATGTTTCGCCCTGGGGCATCGCCTTTGGCGTGGCGATGCGCAACATCGGCAGTAAAATTACCTTTGACGGTACCGGAATCGAATTTGATTCGGTAATTCCGTATTCGAAACAGGCCGCCACGACCCGCAAAACCCGCCTGGATATGGCCTCGTCGCAATTACCAACCAACCTGAGCCTCGGTCTGGCTTACGTTTTAAAACTCAATGATCTTTTGAAGCTCAATTTGGTTGGAAGTTATACCAATAACAGTTTTACGATCAATCAGGCCAGCGCCGGCGTAGAAGCCACTCTGATGGATATGTTCATCTTGCGCGGTGGTTACCAGATGACCCTCTTTCCTGAAGATTATCCGGAAGCGGCCAAGGAAGACAATCAGTATGGCATGTCGCTGGGTGGCGGTTGTCATATGAAAGTCGGTAACAACAAACTGATGGTCGATTATGCTTATCGTCCGATGAAAACTCTGGAGCCGAATCAGTATTTCTCTATCGGAATAGCTTTTTAGATTTTCCTCACTCACACTGCAGTAAGCCCCCGTCTTCTCCCTCCAGAAGACGGGGGGCTTCGTTTTATTACCACGCCGGCGCTTTTTTATGTAAATACAAAACAGCTGAGGTCGCTTACAATCCCAATAATTTGTTTGAAAAGAAATAAGGTGAGTAAAGTCTTATAATCCTCAGCAACCTGTGATAGCGATTATCCAGTATTGATTCGGGTATTGAAATAAAGCGCAAATTCTGCATTGAAACAATTGGGGTATTAAAAGATCTGCCTTTAAATTTAGCCTTGTGATGGTACGTTCACTTGTCAAATTTTAATCACTTTCCGGGGAGAATTAAATGCGACGCTGTAATGTTCTATTAACGCTCCAATTGCAGGGAGAGTACTGCCACGAAAAAAATGTGGAATAGAATCGAAGTGATCCGTACAATTTTGCGCCATTATTGTGCAGATAACGAGAATACAGTGGAGAGAAAAATCATGAAATACTTTAATTGGCTATCTGTGATGATTTTGATTTTTTACTCAAGTAACAAAAGTTTTTGCACAGAGAGTTATCTCATCAAAAGTCCCAATCAAAAAATCGCTGTGAACTTCCATCTAACAACAGATGGCGAACCGGTATATTCTGTTTTACATTCCGGTTCGGTGATCCTGAAAGAATCAAAGCTGGGAGTTATCAGAAGCGATGCTGATTTTTCGGCAAAACTCACTCTCGATTCAGCTTCGAGTGAACGTGTTGTTTCCGAAAAATATACCCTGTTGCACGGCAAGCGATTGAATTGTCATTATCTCGGTAACAAACGTATCTTTTATCTTAAAAATGCTAATGCAAAAACAATCGAAATAATTTTTCAGGTGTCCAACGACGGCGTGGCATTCCGCTATCATTTTCCTGAAAAAACAGACCAGACTGTGAAAATTAATAAAGAGACTACTTCCTTTCACTTTGATCTTGCGACCAAAGCGTTTCTGCAACCATGTCCGGATGCCCGAACCGGTTGGTGTTACACTCAACCATCCTATGAGGAATATTACCGAATCGGAATACCGGTTGGCACGGTAGCACCCAATCAGGCAGGATGGGTCATGCCGGCGCTTTTTAATTTTGGTAAATACTGGATGAACATTACCGAAACGGCCGTCGATACGAACTACTGTGGATCGCGTTTGAGTCAATTTTCTCCCGATGGTGAATATTCAATTCAAT
>JALOAB010000132.1 GCA_023229045.1 Fidelibacterota bacterium | reverse complement strand
CCGTCACTGCCACCGGCGATCAGAAGCGCCGTGATGAATTGTCCGCCGAGGCTTAGATTAACAGTATCGTCCCAGATTTTTAAAAGATCGCGAATAATATCCAGATCGTAACTCCAGAAAATCAGGAACGCCAGACCAACCACCAGCGGAGTTTTGACGCCTTTGCCTTCAAAATGTCTCAGGAAAAAGCGCCAGTTGAAAATCGGGGTCATGGCGGCTTCAAAGACCACCGAAAGCACTACGAATTTTACCAGAACCACACCAACATCTTCCATCATTTCCTCCCATCGTTAATGAGTTGAAAGAACGTTAACAATTTCGATTTCGGCGATTATTACGAAATATTTAAAAATAAATCAAGTGGAAAATTATTACTGCCGCGCCGACAGTGCGTTCCAACATAATCAAATCAGAAAATTTTATATCGGATATGTGGCGCGATTAGTCCGGGAGCGGATTGATACCGCGCCGTTCCAGAAGCGAGCCTTCCATCTGGTAGAGATTGACCAAAGCATTCAAATATGCCACCATCGTGCTGGCTTCGTCCAGCTGACTGGCGGTGAAATCGCGCTGGGCTTGCAGAACCAGGATATTGGTCGATTTGCCGACGCGGAATTTTTCGACTTCGGCCGCGAGCTTCCGCTCCTGCAATTCGCGGGTCACCCGGGTGGCTTCAATCTGTTGACGGGCGCGCCGAACTTCGGTGTAAGCCATCCGAATGTCGTGCTGGACTAGCTTTTCTAAATTATTGACCGCCAGAGTCTGCTGATCGCGCGTATAACGCGCCCGGTCCAATTGCGCTGAAGCCTGACGATTGAGAATCGGTCGGGAAAAAACCAGACCGCCACCGATCGAATAGTAGGGACTGTTGACATCGGGGAGAGCATTTTTAAAAATTTCGGAATAAGCCGTCGTGCCGAGTGTGATAAAGAAATCCAATTTGGGCAGTAAGCCATTCTTAGTCTTTACGATTTCCAATTCACCTTTTCTAAGCGACAATTTAGCTTGCTGTAAATCAGATCGAAACTTGATAGCAATCTCTTCATGAATCTCCAGCAATTCGAGCGTATCGATCGGTATAAACGGCGCATCAATTAAGACCGGCATCTTCAACCAGACATTCGCAGCTTGCGGATTCAAAACGTAAAGTAAATGCAATCGCGCTTGTTCGTAATGGCTTTGACTATCGATCAGGGCACTGCGCCGCGATGCAACTTCGGCTTCAACTGCCGCCAGTTCCAGCTCCGGTAGTTTGCCAACCTTGACGCGCTCCTGCGATTCGGCTAACTGCTGAAGCGCCAGATCCAGCGATTTCTGCTGGATTGCGATCTCCTGCCCGGCCAGATACAGCGTCCAGTAACCTTTCTCGATTTCAGCAATGACGCCCTCAGCCACGCCTTTGAGTTCGGCGCGTGAGATGTCTACATCCAGGCGCGCCTTGCGCAGATTGGCCAGATTAGCGCGCGGCGAAAAACCTCTTAATAACGATTGCGTTACAGTCAGACCGACCGTGCCGGTGTACTGATCTTTATAGAGATTCGAAACTGAACCGGTCAATCCGGTCGTTATGGCAATGTCGGTTCCGGTTGGTAAACTTTCCGAAATGGTCAAATCGGCTGAATAATCCTCCAAACGCAATTCCAGCGGATTTGGTAATGCTCCCAAACGGCGTTGCGATTCGATAACATTCCGCGTAGCCTCAACACTGATGGTCGGATCGTATGGCGCTTGTTGCTCTCGGGTATAGGTGTTTGTCACCAGCGGTTCCAGGCGCTGAATGGAAATCGTGGAATTATTCTCCAACCCCATTAATATCGCATCCAGCACTCCGATATAAAGCGTATCACCTGAAGCCGCTAAAACCGACGATATGGCACCCAGGCACAAAATCCCGACAAGTAAAAATGTTTTCTTGCGAATCAAATAATTTCCTGATTTATTTTTCATAGTCATTTATTATACTTGTTCCCGGGATTTTCCGAGTCTTTTTTCAAAAATCGAATAAATGACCGGTACGAGCACCAGGGTAATCAGCGTCGAGCTCAACAGGCCGCCAATGACTACACGCCCTAAGGGAGCCTGGGTTTCACCGCCCTCACCCAATCCCAATGCAAGCGGTAACAAACCTAATACGGTGGTCAGAGTCGTCATCAGAATCGGTCGCAAACGACGACTGCCGGCTAACTGCACCGCTTCGACCAATTGCATGCCATGAATCCGCCGTAATTGATTCGTATAATCTACCAGCAGAATTGCATTATTGACTACAATTCCGGCCAGCATAATACAACCGATGAAAGCCTGCATACTGAAAATCGTCCCGGTTAAAACCAATATTATTACAATGCCGATCAACGCCACCGGGATTGCAAATAATACCACAAACGGATCGCGGAAAGATTCGAATTGACCGGCCATGACCAGATAGATCAGGAACAGCGCCAGGATCATGCCCAGTAGCAATTCACGGAAGGCTTTCTGCTGTTCTTCATAATCGCCGCCAAACAGGATAACGAAATCTTTGGGAATCGGAATGTAGCGCAACTGCCGGCGAATATCATTGACGACCGAGCCCATGTCGCGACCGGTAAAATTAGCCTCGATGGTTATGATGCGTTCCTGATCTTTGCGTTCGATCGAGACCGGTCCTTCCTGGTTGATGACTCTGACGACATTCCGCAGGACGACCGGTTCGCCGCGGTTATTGACGACCGTCAGGTCGAGCAGTTCATTCAGATTTTGACGGTCGGCTTCGCTCAGCCGCACTAAAATTTTATACTGTTTGCCGCCTTCGCGATAATAGGAAGCCTGGGTGCCGCCAACCGCGGTTTGCAAAGCATCACCGATCCGCGAAACATCCAATCCAAGATCAGCCGCTTTCTGCCGATCGATGCGAATTACCTGTTCGGGGCTACCCTCCTGCCGGCTAATCCGGGTATCGGTAATGGCGGGAATCGTTTTCACAATAGATTCGATCTGCCGGGCTAAGTGATTTGCAGTTTCCAGATCGTAACCACGCACTTCGACATTAACCGAATTGGCGGATGATGTTCCCATGCGCATTATGAAAAATCCCTGGCCGGCGCGCGTTCGGACCATCACTCCCGGTAAATTCCTGAGCATCGAACGGAGTTCATTGGCTATCTGTTCGCTACTGCGCTTGCGTTTACCACGCGGAACAAGATTAATCCGCACATCAGCCGTATGCGAACCGGAACCCCAGAATCCGCCGCCGATATTTGCTACCATCGAAACCATTTCGGGTACATTTTGAGTGATGACTTCCTCGACCGTTTTTACCGCCCGATCAACGAGTTCGAGGCGGGTTCCTACCGCCATCTCGAGATTGACCCGGACATCGCCCTCATCCGTGGCCGGCATCAGTTCCACACCGATGAAACGCGTTAGAATTATGGCGCCAATCAATAGCCCCAGTGCGGTGAAAATCACCGTCTTCTTATGATTCAATGCCCAGCGCAGAAGACGGGTATAAGCCTTTTCAATTTTGCGGAAAGTCTCTTCACTATAGGCATAAATCCGATGCAGGCGATTTTCATTTTTATAATGTTGCACCGGTTGAAAACGCAGAAAACGAGAAGAAAGCATCGGAATCAGAGTCAGGGCTACCACCAGCGAGCAAAGTAATGAAAAGCTGACCACATAGGCCATTTGCTGAAACATGATGCCCGATACGCCGCGGATAAAGATTACCGGAAAAAAGACCACAACGGTGGTCAGGGTGCTGGCAACAATCGCCGACCAGACCTCCTGAGTGCCTATCAGGGAACTCTGCTTCAGATCAACTCCACTCTCGCGATGGCGGTAGATATTTTCCAATACGACAATCGCATTATCCACCAACATCCCGATTCCCAGCGCCAGACCGCCGAAGGTAATTGTATTCAGAGTAAAACCGCCAAAATACATTAATCCAAAAGTAGCAATAATTGAAATCGGAATTGCCGTTGAGATAATTATCGTGCTGGAAAAATTGCGTAAGAAAATAAAAAGTATAAAAATCGCCAGGAAGCCGCCGACCAGAAGTGAGTTTCCGACATTGCGAATCGAATTTTTGATGTAAACCGAGGTATCCATTAATGTCAGAACCCGGATTTGGGGTATATCGCGGTTGATGCGCTCGATTTCAGCGTTGACGGCTTCGGCTACATTGACCGTGTTGGCGCCCGATTGTTTATTAATGGCAATTCGCAAAGCATCCTGACCATTGATGCGCACCAATCTGGTGACCTCTTCCCAGGAATCCTGCACCTCAGCCACATCACTGATACGAATGGGAGCGCCATTTCTGACAGTAACTACGGTATTGCGGATTTCGTCAAGATTATGATATTGGCCCAGAGTCCGTACTAAAATTTCATAATTGCCCTTTTTATAGATACCCGCCGGAATGTTGCGATTTTCTTTGCCTAAAGCCGCCAATACGGCTTCCGGTGCAATGTTCAGCGCCTTGACTTTATCGGCGTATAAATCAACGTGAATTTCACGGTACAAGCCGCCGCGAATATCCACGGAGGCGACTCCCGGCACTCGTTCAAGGCGGTATTTAATCTGATCCTCGACGATCTGACGCAGTTCCAGCGGACTCATGCCGCTGAAGACTCCCAGATTCATGATCGGAAATGTCGAAATATCGAACTTGCGGATCATCGGTCGATCAATATCTTCGGGGAGACGTCCAATTATCCGGTCGATCCGGTCGCGGATATCATCAGTCGCAACATCCAGATCGGTTCCCCAGTTAAACAATACTCTTACGACACTGACCCCTTCGCTCGAGGTCGATGTGATTTCTTCGGCGCCCTGTACTGCGGCCAGGGCTTGTTCAACCGGTCGGGTAATTGACTCCTCAATTTCCTGCGGACCGACATTGCTATAATTCGTCACGACCGATATAGTCGGGTATTCGATTTCCGGCATCAGATCAATCGACAGACGATTAAATGAAACTCCGCCTAAAATAATTATTATGATAAATACGACTGTCGTCAGAATAGGACGATTAACCGGACCACGGGCGATATTCATGAGCGCTTCTCTCCTGCGGCTGAATCCGGCGAAGCCGCTTTAAAAGTAGCCGACCGCGATATAATAATCGGACTTCTGTCTTCTAATAGATGCTGACCCAATGTAATGACATTACCGGTGAGTGCCGGCGCCACGATTTCACTTAATTTCGGCGTTACGATTCCAGTCGTTACCGGAATACTGCGCGCAATCCGCCCATTTTCATCAACCAAAAAAATATAATTTTCACCGTTTCGATTGACTACCGCCTGGCTGGGCACAATCTGGGTATTTTCACGGGTGGCTGTGATAATCTCAACCCGGGTGAACATACCCGGTTTCAATTTCATCTGATCGTTGGTCACTTCGATTTCGACCTGAGCAACCCGCGCCGCTTCCTGGAGAAGTGGTGCGATCCGGGCAACTATACCAGTGAAATATTCTCCCGAGTAGGCATCAACCGATACCGTCGTCGGCATGCCAACCTGAATATAACCATAATCGCGTTCGATTATCGTGGTGCGTACAATCACCGAATCGATCCCGATTATCGAGACCACAGGTGTATTCGGCGCTAAAAGAGCGCCTTCATCCACATATCTTTCACCAACATACCCGGGCTGATTTGCCGTCAGAACGGTATAACTCAGGCGAATCTTAGCCGACCTGAGCGCGGCGCGACGTTGTTCCACCTGGGCCTGCGCCAGTTGCAGACGCGACTGCAGGGCTGAATAATTCGACACCGCCGCCTCTAACTCAGCCGGAGCCGCGATCCCTTTCGCATGCAGAGATTCGACCCGTTTCTTTTCCTGACGCGCCTGATCCAGCTGAATGCGGGCCTCTTTTTGAGTGGCTTCGGCAATTTTCAGATTCGCTTCGGCTTCCATAACTCCCTGCTGATATTCGGCATCATCGAGATTGGCAATAATCTCACCGGCTTTGATCCAATCTCCAATACGTTTCTGGATTTTGATGATTCTTCCACTTACTTTGGGCGCGACAATATATTGATACCGTGGATAAATTGTACCGGTCAGCTGACGCACTTCCGTTAATGGTCCGAAGCGTACACTGTCTACCTCGACTGCCACAGGCGGACGGCCGGAATTTCCACTGCTTTTTTTATTCGCGGTGGTAACCAGCAGAGTAATTCGCCAGCCCAGTATTAAAACAAAAATGATTGCTATACTAAAAAACGCCTTCTTCTTCATTACATAATCCTTATCCGATGTCTATCATTCGCTTTGACTAATCCGGTAAAGTAAAACATTGTTTTTTCATTGTCGT
>JALOAB010000246.1 GCA_023229045.1 Fidelibacterota bacterium | reverse complement strand
ATCGAGCCGGACGGATGTGGATGCCGACTCAGGAGATAAGCATTGGTCGAATCCAGTTCTTCAAAATGAATTATTTGCGGTCTGAGAATTTCAGGCTTAACCGGCAGATCAATGAGCCGAAAGGAATTCATTATCTCAGCGCAGGTCGAGTTCACCAATTAATTCGTCAGCCGAGCTGAATTTATCCAAGATAAAGAGGACATAGAGAACATCCACGCTGATGGTGCGCGAAAGAGCCGGATTGTAATACCAATCGTTGATCAATGCTTCCCAGTTACCATCGAAAGCGCAACCGACAATTTCGCCGCGGGCGTTCAAGACCGGACTGCCGGAATTGCCGCCCGTGATGTCACATGAACTTAAAAAGTCCACCGGTACATCATTCAACTCGCGATCGATCCAGCCGGCGTAATCCTGGCGCGCCGCCAGATCAAACAATTGCGGAGGCACTATGAAGGGTTCCTCGTCTTTATGCTTAGCAATGACACCGCTCAGGGTCGTCTGCGGTTGGTAGGTCACGGCATCGCGTGGCTGATAACCTTCGACTTGCCCATAAGTAAAACGCAGACTGCGGTTGGCATCCGGCAGAACCTGACTACCCATGACCTCTTTCAGGCCTGCAAAATATTGCGGTTCCAGAACCAACATTTCGCCATAGAAAATATCCCGCTTGCGCTTAATTGACTCCATAGCTTTATTGACGGCGCCGGCTAATTCCAGCAGGGGATCCTTTAAATCGTCAAGTTGTTCCGCACTCAGATCGAACAGCTTCAGGCATTCATCGGTGTCGGTAAGCCGGGTACGCTCGAAAACATCGTCAACATAAGTCGCGATGGTCGCTTCCGCTTCGCTTGCGATCTGCTCGCGGATTATTTCTCGCAGAAAGTCCGGACGAGCATCAGCCGGAATAGCGGCTAAGCGCTTCAGCATCATTTTCATAATGCGGGCGTCCGCCGGAGCATGATAACCAATGCGTTTCATCTTAAAATTGCGTTTGGTGCGGGCAATCTGATAATCATAATAGCCGGCCTCGCGTTCACTCTCCGGCTTGATTTTCTCGCGACTCCACTTTTCAACCTGCAGGGCGTCCGCAAAAACCGCAACGTAGCGCAGGTAATCGATATAAATATCCTGTTCATAGCTCGCGTAATAGTCGTCGTAAGCTTTCCGAATCGCCGGTAAAATGCCGCTATATTTGTTTTTCCACTCCGGCTTCGTGGCAATCTTATCAAGAAAAGCCGCTTCCCCGGCCTGTTTTATAGCCAGCAGATTTTCACTGGCAAAACCGGCTATCAGGCCGCGATTATTTTTCAGACCATTATAAAAACCCTTGAGGCGACCTGCCAGCAGGAGTTCGATCGCCGGATCTTGCTTACCCTCATCTTCGAGCTCGTCAATGATTTCTTCGAAAATGCGAATACGTAGCGGATAACTTACATTCTGATTGTATGCAATTGAAAAACTGGTGACATTGCGATTGGTGCGAGCCGGATAACCGAATATGAAGACCAGGTCGCCGGGATTCAATCCGCGGGTGGAAATCGGCAGATAAACTTTAGGTTTATAGGGTACATTATTAATGTCATACTCGGCTGGCTTGCCGTCCGGCGCGCAGTAAACCCGCATGAAGGAAAAATCGCCGGTGTGACGCGGCCACATCCAGTTGTCGATTTCGCCGCCAAAGTTGCCAATCGCCTGCGGCGGTGCGTACACCAGACGAATATCTTTGAACTTCATATATTTGTAAAGATAATAACTGGCGCCGCTATACATGGCGACGACCCGCCCCTCCAGTCCGGCGGTTATATCCTCGCTCTCGGATTCGAGTCTGGCAATCTCGCGCTCGATGGCTTTGACCCGTTCGACCGGCGCCACCTGAGGCGTAACAGCTGACAATATTTTATCCGTAACATCTTCAAAGCCAACTAAAAGTGAAGCCTCAAAGCCCGGCGCGCGCAGTTCTTCCGTATTCGTGCGGGCATAGAAGCCTTTTTGCAGGATATTATTCTCCGGCGTGGAGTTCCGCTGAATGGCGCTGAAGGCAACATGATGATTGGTCAGCACCAGGCCCCGGTCCGATACAAACGAGCCGGTGCCGCCGCCGAACCACAGTACGGCTCCGGCGATTCCACTGCCGTCGGGTTTATAAAGTTCGCCTGGTTTAATTTTCAATCCTTTGATCTTGGCGGGTACTTGATCAAGGGGAAACATACCTTCGACAGCCAAAAGCACGCGGTTCATCGTCAGGAGGCAGACTGCCAGAATTAAAATTTGTTTCGATTTAATCATCTTTTCCTTCTTTAATTGTATTGATTAAAAACCGCGTTCCTTGCGAATTGTCTGGTAGGCGTCATTGATGGATTTAAACTTTTCCTCAGCCAATTTTTGGATTTCCGGCCCAAGGTTGGCCACTTTGTCAGGGTGGTATTTGACTGCCAGCTCACGATAGGTTTTCTTGATGGTTTCGATATTATCTTCCGGTTTGATGCCCAGGACGACATAGGATTGATCGACACTCCGGCTAAAAATAGCACGAATACTATCAAAGTCGCTACCAGAGATCCCCATCGCCTCTGCAATTTCACGAATAGCACTTATTTCCACTTTATGCAAATAGCCGTCGGCGGACGCAATTCCAAACAAGACGTGGAGCAGTTCCATGCGTGAGTAATAATCCATATAATTACGGATTTGATTGGCGATGTCCCGAACATTGTAATTTTTTGCGAGTATCTCTTTATAAAGGTAAAGTAGATCCTGGGCATTCTGCGGCCCGAATTTCTCTATCAGATATTTCCTTACATACTGAACTTCCGCGGATTTAACGCTACGGTCAGATTTGCTGACATACGCAAACAGCGAGAGCATCGCCACCGCAAAGTCGCCCGCCCGGGTATCGCCGAAAGTGGCAAACGGGGTTTTCGCGTCGGATTGATACGGTCGCGTACGAGCTTTATTATCGCTACTGACTGCATTGCCGAGGTATGCGCCAATCAAGGCTCCCAGCGGTCCGAACAACGCCCAGCCGATTCCACCCCCGATGATTGTCCCGGTTAATTTTCCCATATGCTCGTTTTTAAAATCAAGTCATCAAAACTGGGAGATAATAAATAATCCTTATAAAAAATCCAATAATTAATAAAAAATCCCTCCGCCTATTGGAGAGTGGAGGGATTTAGCAAATTTTAAATATTGATTATCTCAGCGCGAAGCCGACTCCCAGCCCGGCGGCATTATACTCACCGATGCTGTATTCAGCGTTCAATTGTAATACCATAATCTTGATATTCAAGCCCGCTGTAAAACGCATACTGTTCTTACCATCGATATCAAATTCAATTTTATCACCATCTTTTTTATAAGAGGCCGTAAATTTGCTTGATTCTTTACCGATACCGAGATATGGCGTCAGGAAAAGCAGTTTCTTGCTGACCATGAGATTCATTGCGGTGCTGTTAGCGCTTAAATATTCACCAATATTCATCTTCTGGAAATAGAATTGCGCCGCTAGATCAACCGGGAACAACGGAACCGGAATCCAGCGATCAATGTCTAACTTTACACCGGCGCCAAAAGCTGAGATTTCCCCAATTGCTTCACCAATGTCACCGGGAATTTCAAACTTGGGAATAATTCTAATGGAAGGTTCGATTCCCATTGGCAAGCCGAT
>JALOAB010000338.1 GCA_023229045.1 Fidelibacterota bacterium | reverse complement strand
TTTAGCTTAGGGTCATTTGGATAAATATGCAAGAGGAAAGTTACAGCGCCAGCACCAAAGTCGTGATGTACTCCACAGATTTTGTACTGCCGAGGTCATTGGCCACGCATCGGATGATATAAATTCCAACTCTGGCTCGCCCGCCATAATCACTGGCGCCGTTCCAGTAGATCACTCCTTTCGCCGCCGTAATCAGGTTTTTGGCCGGACGGTAAACCAGGCGACCGACCAGATCAAAGATTTCCAGGGTCAGTCGGGCCGAGGGAAAGGGAAGCAAATACTCGATCCCGATTTCATCATCAATACCATCGCCGTTCGGCGAAAATATTTCTTTAGCCGGTTTGATGCCCGCTTTTTTCAATGATTGATGTAAAGCCACGCTGTTAGGCTGGCCGGGAGTTCCTCCCGCCGGATCAACGCTGGTTCGCCAGTTCAGGGCTTGGTTGGGATTTTCAAGCGAAATCCGCTCCATAGCGATTCCCTTCGTAATATTCCAGGTTGCATTATAAAACAGACTGTCTATCGCTTTGCCGGTTGGATCATATAGATACAACGCATCTTCGCTATTATTCAATGACGGAAATTGGCTGGTTATCAGGATCCGGTCGGTCGGCAATTCCGGGAAAGACACTACCGACGAGTCGCCGGCCATCACAAAATATGCGCCCGCCGGGATTAAATATCCTGCCGGAATACTCCGGCGAATGGCGGTATTCTGATCGGAAATCATCCAGCCCGTCACATCAATTTCACATTCGCCGGGATTAAAGAATTCAAGATACTCGGCTACCGAGTTATTCGTCGTCTGAACATCCAGTGGATAAGGCATGAATTCGGATATAAGCAACCGCCCTTCCGGCCAGGCGATTTTAACAATTTGTGAAACGGTATCGTTCGCGGCGACCTGATCCTCCTCCCAAAGAATCCGGGCGGTCAAGATATATGTGCCTGAAAACAGCGGGCCGATTTGAAAGGTGCCGCTATCAACCCGACCGGTTTCGAGACAATTCAGTGAAATATGCATTTCGGCTTCTGTCGGACTACTTTCTATTGAGATAACCAGGCTGGCCTGACAGGCTTGATTGCGTCCTTTATTCGCAATGAAATAGCGACCGCTAAAAACAGTGCTCGTATCGCCGCTGACACTCGACAGACGAAGCGAATCGAGACTTAGGTCGTTCCCTGGTTGGGTGACACTGTTCAAATACCCGGCCGTCTGGCATTCGGGATTGACAGCCAAAGCCCATGATTCCGAATCAGCGCTGGTTCGCTCCGGCAGGATTTTTTCCGTACTATAGCCAGCCTTCAGCGGCCAGTCCGCCGTATAATAGAGCGAATCAATCGTCTTGCCAGTCAGATCTTTTAACCAAATCCGATCCGATGAGTTATTCAAACCCGGCCATTTTCGCGGAACGACGACTTGCGCGCCGCTCGGTTTGAAAAAATTGAAGCAGACGCTATCGCCGCTGAAAACGACATAATCGCCAGCCGCGATCTTTACCTGGGGAGTTGTCGCTTCCGAGAGATGGTTGCCCAATATCCACTCCGATAGGTCAACCGGCGCATTAGTGACATTAATAAATTCGATAAACTCAACCTGATCGCTAAGCGGATAGGCCAAAAATTCGTTGATTGTTAGACAACCGGCCGGATAAGCTACCAGCAGATCGGCGCTGGCATGATTATCGGCTGGATTTTCATCGGCTCGAAATTCAATTTCTGCCAGATAGACATTGCGACCGGCATTCTCAGCGCGAATCTGGCCGGTGATTAAAATAGTCGAATCCGGCGCAAGCGGTTCGGAAACAGTCTTGCTCCAGCACAGTTCATCCTCCCGTCCTGAATCATCCCGGTTGTGATCAAAATAAATATTAACGATAAAATATCCGGACAGATTCCGACCGACATTTTTAATTGTCAATGAAAAGTCAGCCTTCAAGCCAACCTCGTCCAGAGTATCGGCAAACTGAAATGACGCTGGTAGAATGGCCAGATCGTCATCAAGCTTGGCGACTGAGTTAAACTGACCTGGCGTAGATGTATTCAGCGAGCCACTCCAATTGTCGGCGCTTAAAGCTGGTTGGGCCGGATCGAGGCGTTCCAGCGAAATTCCGGTTCCGCCGCCCCAACTATCCCGATAACAAACATTGTCGACAATCTGACCGGAAGCATCGTAAAGAAAAAGCGAATCGGTAGTGTTATTCAGAGTCGGAAAAGAAACCGGCGTTATCAGTCTTTGATCAAAATCCGGGAAATCCAGCGCAAAGTTCGAATCAGCCGCTACGACTGCATACTCACCGGATCGGATGCCAATATAGGAATCGGTCAGAGTAAGCTTTTTTCCGAGTGCATCGCGAAATTTCCAATTGTTCAGATCGATTGTGATTATCGAATTGTTATAGATTTCGAACCACTCGCATTGACCGCTAAGCGGAGCATACATGATCTCGTTAATGACAAGCGCGCCGGTCGGATATCCGACCGGCAGTTTACAGACCGCCAAATTGTTGTTTGAGATTTCATCCGCCGAATGGAAAATCTCCACCGT
>JALOAB010000131.1 GCA_023229045.1 Fidelibacterota bacterium | reverse complement strand
CGGTTGAATCTTGAATTTGGACAGTATCGACCGGATCAATTCCCGGACGCAGGCTGTCGGTCTGAGCTTGGACTGTCAGATTTAGTATTAAGAGAGTGATGAATATGGCACCAATAAGAAGCCGTGCCTTCCGGGTATTTTTTACACCAAATGAAAAAAATGAATTTCTTTTCATAAGTATTTCCTGTATCGAGGTTTAATGGTTATTGATTTTTCATTCGATTAGTTTCAGTTCTCTCAAAATATCTCTGGTCAGTGCGTATCGCGCTTCGCTCTTTGCGGAATAATCGGTGGTGGTAAAATTGGTAACGAAGAAGTACACATTATGATTTTTCTCGACATATCCTACCAGCCACATGATATATTCCGTATTATTTATTTTAGAGCCGCCGGTCTTGCCGCTCAATGTATATGAGTCAGTCTGTTCCAGAATTATAATTTCTTTGACAATATCAATAGAACGTTTTGCTACCGGCAATTCATAAAAGTAGAATTTTCGTAAAAAATCGATCTGCTGATGGGCGCTCATTCTGAACGAACCGGTCAACCAAAAACGGGAGGGCGGACCGGTCAGATCCTGATTGCCATAGTCGAATTTTCTGACATAATCATAATATTTATCTGTTCCGAGCTGTTCGGCAAAGCCGCTAAAGACCCAGACACACGAGTATTTCACGGCGGTTGCTAAAGTCTGATCCTGATTCCAGGCTTGGTGAGGCCATACATGTCCGTTCCATTTTATAATCTGGTCGGCATCCGGGACCAGACCTTCTTCCAGGGCGATCAATGAATGTGGAATTTTAAAAGTTGAAGCCGGAATATAGCCCGAATCGCAACGACTGGCATTATGCGAAATAAATTCTTCCTTCTGCTGATCATATAAAATAAAACACCCGACAACGCCATGCCGGTCGAACTGAGCCTGGAAATTTATCTCAGTTACTTTTTGAGAAAATCCCAATTGTGAGCTCAAACCAATTGCAATTATTAAGCAAATATTTTTCATACTGGGTATAATCTTAGAGGTAATAAAAAGATTTAACAAGTAGTTTCATGGATAGTTGGTGAAGTTGGTCTGTTGTTCGTTCCTCAAATAGCAAAGCCGCTGTTTAGACACACCTTGCTAAAACGGGTTACAAACTCCGATGTCGCTTTCAGGTAATAGAATCCAAAGCATCAATCATTCATAACGCTCAGGTCTGCTATTTTGAATAGCTTAAAAGCTTTATTGTCGAATCTGGCTTGCAGTTTTCGGGCATATTCAAGAAATATTACCAGAGTGGCGGTTCCATTCAGCGTCTCGCCGAATTTAAGTCTGAATTTCCAGCCGGTTTTACGGAGCGCGCCCATCGGAGTCAGCCAGCCTTTTTCGACCAGCGGAGTGATTTCACAATGAACATCATATTTTTTCAGTTCAGTAAAATAGTCAAGCAACCCTGAATACATACAGCTGATCTCCTGAGATAAAAAGGTCAGACTATCTAATTCCACGACCCCATCCTTTTCTAGAAGAGTACCGCGACTGCCAGCCGCCCACAAAATTTTCATGATTTGTTCCCGATTTTTCTCAATGGCACGCAGTCTGGCAAAGGGAATTTCCGATTCGATTCCTATACCCGCCAGAAGCGAATGGATTTTCCTGAGAGTTTCCGGATTACTTACGGAGTTGTCAAAGCGGGCTGTTTTTACCTTATTAGTGAATTTTTTGTAATCCTTTATCTTGTCGTCGGATATTGTTTTGCTGATTTTATTCAGATGCTGAAGTCCGGCATAAGGCTCGATAAAGAAATTGTAATCTTCCTCGGAAATTTGGCGTCCGGTCTGGCGGGTGAATTCTGCCCGGTTGGTAATCGTCTGCACACTGTGGACTTTCAGCAGTTCATCGCAGGGAAAAATTCTACAGTAAGCGCAATTTTCAATCTCGTTAATCATGGCGCATTGTCGGATTTTACAATTCAGATAATAGGTTTTCCTTTCCGAATCCGGGATTGAACATCCATCACAGGCTCTCAATTTTTCGGGGCTCAGCTTGATATTCAGGTATTTACTCCAACCGGCACTGCATTTTTCACGCGAATCCATCGCCAGGATATTTTCTTTATAAGTCGGGCAATTGAGACAGTCACAGCCGCATTTGGCTAATTGGTCTATCATGATGCAATCTCCTTAGATTGTCGGGGATTAATTGCTTTTTATTGGACGAGGCTAATTTGTCACACCGGCGCCGCTTTTCCGCGTTGCAGTATATGTACCCTGTAAGGTTTGCGGCCAGCCATAGGTTGAGAAACCAATACCCCAATCGCCGTGAGATTGACCATCGTTAGCGTAGCCTATTATATTAATAGTAAAAGGCGAGGTGTTATATCCGGCTGGAATGTTAGGGTTTGAATTCGTTGCAATCCCTTGCGCAGTAACTAAAATAGAATCGCCATTCACGATTACTTCACCACTTTCAACCGGACACTCGACGTTATAGCCATCTTGTACAAAATTCCAGACGGCATTCGTTGAGATGCTTCCATCCGATTTTTTCTCAAGGGTCGCCTCGCCATGATTTGCGGAGTCATTATCCATGATAAACCCCCACTCCTCGGTTGCTACAATCGTCGGCGCAGTCGGATTGTCGTCATCGTTCAGGCAACCTAAAATGAAAAGGGTAACTGTCAATAAAACTATCAAACTGATTTTGTTTCGCATGTTAACTCTCCTCCAAAAAGATTACATTAAAGAATTGCATGGTTGAATTTATTAATCAAAGAACGACATAATCTTTATCGATTATAAAATCATTTTCAAGCTGTTTCCCGGTTCGAAAATATATCCATTGACGGTTGTCACAAATTAGTAAATCCGGAATTAGATTGGCGGAGCATCTCGGCAATTTTCACCGCCGGGTGATGGTAACGGATACCGTCAGCCCGACTCCAGTGATGGATCGCTTTTTCAGGGCACCATTCGGCACAGGCGAGGCACATTTCACAATGATTCTGCCAGACCGGTTTTTTATTGACCATTTTTATATTATTAACCGGACAAACCCGCGTACAAACCGCACAGCCGTTACATTTTTCATCAACGTAAATACTGTTATCGGACAATGGTATTAATTCACGGAAAGTGAGTTTCGAATCTTGCGGTTCTTTGGCGTATTTAATCAAAGCAGTGACGCAAGGCTTTCGCATTAAATAGTACATCGGAGACATTAAAAGATTGAACAATGATTTGGCGATTCGGTGTTTGTCTCTTTTGCGCCTGAGTATGCGCCGGCTGATGCTCTCGATTTTACGTTGCGCGATTTCGAACATTTTTTCCTGATCGGTGCTGATGGGAACCGGGATGTGATCATAATCCAGGTTATTCATCGGAAGCCGGACTGAAAATTGGGCAGAGAGTTTCCCGCCCGCATTTTTGATGAGCCGCGCCAAATTTTTTAAAGTGGGCAGAGCATTGACACTTTGATAACCGCCGCAGGTGCACACCGCAAAAATATATTGAGAGTCCGCATAACGGAGTTTCTTTACAAACCGCTCGACAATCAACGGAATACCATACAGATGAGCCAGATAGGAGGGGAATACGATTCCGATCCGGTCGGCATTTGTTCTAATACTTTCTTGCTCAATGACGGATGCGATTGCAATCAATTTGCCCTGCGTTTTTTCAGCCAGACGCCTGGCTACTACCAGTGAATTGCCCGTTCCGGAAAAATAATAAATTTCAGTACTCATTATAAATATTTCGGGTTTTTCGGTCAACTCATATGTTGAAGATTGCCGGCAATCGATTCCCGACCAAACAAAATCAGACCGAATTGTGAAATCTTCTTGCCGGTTTGCGGGTCTTTGTCATGCCATCTGTCGAGAAATTCGCTGGTTTTTAGCCAGGTTCGATAGATTGAGGACGGGTCTTCGAATATGATACGATCTTTACCGTAACCGATGGCAATAGCGTAGTGTCCTTCGGTGTCAGTGTGACGCCATTGCTCCGCGGTCAGCGGTTGGTCAGCCCAGGCTTGAAGCAGGACCAGAACTGGATGGTTTTCGTCAATGCTATGTTTAATGTCATCAATCGTCATTTTTTGCCGGACTTCGACGTCGAAACCGATACGTTTTACGAATTTCACGATCGATTCAATACTGCTACCGTCGATTTTTGATACATTCAATTCCTTCAATAATGAATCTTCACGAATATCCACTCCGTAATACGCCAGTAAGGTTTGGAGGGCTTTGGCGCCGCAGTCATAATCAAAAGTCTGACGGGTGATCGGGACGTTCAGGATTTTGCCGCCCTGATCGATTTTCCAGACTTTGATCAGAGCATGGTAGAGCGATTCGGCAAAGGCGCGGCGCAATCGCTCAATGGCGTAGAGATTTGGGCATCCGTCTGAATTCAGATACAGCCCGTGATTGGTTTCCTGGAGCAAGGCCGGAACGCGCTTGCCGATGCGACTCAGGGCGTTCACCGAATGCTGGGCGCAGATGTGACCGTAAACGTTAAAATATTCCGATTGATTGACCGTTATCTTTATATCCGGCAGACGTTTTCTCAATTCCTCGGCATAGGTTTCGATAATGATCGGCGGGCAAAAATAAACCGGACCGCCATCCAGCTTTGAATGTTGAAAGTTCATCAGCTCGATCTGGTTCTTACTCACTCCCCGGGCGCTGATAGTCGAATGACCATCGAGCAAAAAATCGGCGCCGGCTAAAATATTTTTCTCGATGGATTTGTTAAAAGGAGCCAGGTATTTATCCGAGAGATTTTTACGAAGATGGTCGCTGGGTTTGCGATTGCGTTTGTAAACCGAAAGACCGAAGGTATCTTTGAGTGGCACACAGTCTTCGATAATGTCCGGATGGCGATTGGCTTCGAGCAGAATACTGCAATAGGGGAAGGTGACCATCTTATTGGCCAGAATGTCACGAAAATCATACAGATAATTAGTGTACCAATCCACATTCCTGATCAATTCCGGGAATCGGTCGGATAACGAATCCGGGTCGATTTCTTTGGGGATGACCAACCCGCTATGCGGAATTACGACGAGCAGTTCTTTAAGTTTCAAATTTTTTCTCCGGCATAATTTAGATTATTTTAATGATAACGTTCAATTGAGAGATCCGGCTGATTTATTTCGCCCTGGTTGTTGCTACCTTATTATGTGTGTCAATTACATAATCGAGCTATTCCAAATGAAGTAAACTAAGAATTAGAGATAGGAATTGTTGAATGACTTAGGACTAGGGTTGGCAATTAACTATTGGATATGCGCAATCTTGTTTCGTATATCAACCTGTTTTGGATGGGCTATACGCCATTTAGAGTACATGTTTCTTATATAGGCTTTTATAGTTTTTGTGCTGTAATTTCGCAGGCGCATCTCTTGCTGGAGTGTTTCAGATAATCCGGTAACCGCATTCACCTCAATTCCCCCCAATAAGCAAACTTCGCAATCTTTTCCAGAGCCATAACGATTTAATGATACATAATTATTGCCGAAAGCGCAAGGCAAAATTAGTTCATGGTGAAGTCACCTGACTCCTTCATTTCTGAAGCTGTTGGCTCACCGCGTCGGCGGTTGTGACAAATGCAAATCCGAAAGCGAGATTGAGCAAACTAGCCAGATGCATCTCTTCATTGATACTGCCAGTGCCGTCAGCCAGGAAGAAGACCCGATAATCCCGATAATAAGCGTCACGGGCGGTGGATTCACAACACATATTGGTCATAATGCCGGATATCACAAGGTCTTCTATCTTGAGGCATCGCAGAATGGTTTCCAGATCGGTATTGTAGAATGTCGAATAGCGATGCTTGAGAATAACTTTTTCATTCGGCAGCGGCGCAAGGTCAGCATGGACCTCACTTTCCGCACTGCCTTCCAGACACATGCCTTCCCACCACCATCCCATGATACCGGCATCCAGCCGGTCGGGATGATGCACGTGCCGGGTGTAAATAACGGGACGACCTGCCGCGCGAAAAGCCGCAATGAGTCGCTTCAATGTCGGTAGAATCGCCAGCCCTCCACAAGTAAATGTCGGAGAATTCGGATCCAGGAAAAATCTCTGCATATCAATTACCAGGAGCGCGGCTTTTTCTTTATTAAGTAGCATCTGATGCTGGTTAAAAGGTGCGATCTGCTTTAGCCAATCCCTGGTATTTGTTTCAAGAGTTTCGGGTTTAACGTATGATTCCATTATGATCTCCTGATTGTGATCTGTGAATATATTTTTCTGTCTTAAGTACCGAATCCGGTGAAAAATCCTTACCTTTTTTCCAATAGCATGCGATATGATCTTTATGCCACAGTTTGTAATTTTCAGTATCCC
>JALOAB010000195.1 GCA_023229045.1 Fidelibacterota bacterium | reverse complement strand
GGGGATGCTCAGCAAAAGATGAACCTTTCGATAAAAGATGTCGACGGTGCGGCGCTGGTCATTTCACAGTTTACCCTGTGTGGTGATTGGCGCAAAGGTCGCCGTCCAGGCTTTAGCGCGGCCGCTGATCCACAAACCGGGCGGCGATTGTATGAAAAATTCGTCGCAGATTTACAAACTGCCGGGATACCATCCGAGCAAGGCATTTTCGGCGCGATGATGGATGTCAGTCTGATCAATGACGGTCCGGTGACCTTTGTACTCGATAGTCAATTACGATAAAAGTCATGCGTGCCAAGGAACCAGCTTTTTACAAACTTCCGATCACTGCCTGGCCTGAAAGCGACCGACCGCGGGAAAAACTGATGCAGTCCGGCCCGCTGAAACTGACCGAAACCGAATTACTGGCGATCTTACTGCGGAGTGGCGCCGGCGGAAAATCAGCCGTCGATATCGCCCGTGAAATGTTGCAAAAAAGCGGCGGCTTGAACGCCTTGGCGCAGATGGATTATCATGACATCCTGGATTTAAAGATCAGAGGACTCGGCCCCACCAAGGCGGTGACAGTCGCGGCCGGGTTACAATTGGGTCGGCGCTTGCAAGCCGACAGCGTCGCGCCGCCGCAGATGATTATTCATAACAGCGATGAAGTCGCCAAAATCTACATGCCGCGTTTGCGCGATCTCAGAAAAGAGATTTTCATGGTTGTACTGCTGGCCAGCAACAATAAAATCATCCGCGATAAGGTTATTTCCGAGGGTGTTTTGAATGCTTCGGTAGTTACCCCACGCGAGGTATTTCGCGAGGCGATTCTTGGCCTGGCGGCGGCCGTTATCCTGATCCATAATCATCCCAGCGGCAATCCCGAACCGAGTAGTGAAGACCTGAAATTGACGCGTCAAATGAAGGAGAGCGGTCAAACAATGAACATCCCGGTTCTCGACCATATCATCATTGCCGCAGATCGCTATACCAGCTTCGCAGATAAAAAGTTGCTCTGATAGGATGTTTATATTAATTTAGGCCTTGGGAATTTCTACTGATGAATACCGAAAATCTCAATGTCCAGATTACGGAAAATGCTCAAAAGGCAATCTTGTCAGCTCTCAATACCGAATCCGATAAAAACCGGGTATTCCATCTTTTTGTTAAGGGTTATGGCTGAAACGGTCCCCGTTTGGGGCTTGCTCTGGAAGAGCGGCAGGCAGAGGACGAGATGATCAGAATTAACGAACTGGAAATCGCTTACGATCCCAATTTGAGGTACTATCTGGAGGGGAAAATCATCGATTATCAACGTAGCTTTTTCGGACAATGGGAATTTATAGTTTACGGTACCGGGACTTGTAGCTAAGCGGCGAACAATTAAATTAAATTCATAAGAGGTTCATGATGGAAATAAATGATAAAGCAACCCTGCAACAATATATCGACACCACCCCGGAGAGTTATCTGCGACCGCTCCTCGCGACCTTATACCTGAAGGATAAAGATTATCAGAAGGCGATCGAGATCTGTCGCCAGGACTTGACTATCCATCCGCTATCGGCGATCGGGCATTACATCTGGGCTTTGGCGGCTCAAGCCAAGGGTGATATCGAGCAGGCGGTTTCCCATTTGCAGGAAACTGTGCAAATCGACGCCCATTTTCTGCGAGCCTATGACAAATTAACCGAGCTGGCCCAGGGATATCTGACTCCCCAGCAGTTGAAACACTATTATGAAAAAATCTGTTACCTTAATCCGTTTGATACCGCTACCGCCGCCAAATTGGCCGCCCTGCCAGCCGATCTGGAATCGTTAGCTGACCAGATGAAGGCCAGACCACCACAATCCTCTCAAACCGAACCGTCCACTCCTCCTGTAGTCGAATCTGAAACAGCTGAGCCTGAGATAGAACCGAATTTAGAGGTCGATCCGGTAAAGGCGGCCGAAAAATTATCCGAATTTTTCGATACAGTCAAAAAAACAACTGAAAAAGCGACTCCGCCCAAAGTATCGATTCCAGAGGAGGAAGCTCACCTGGGACCGCTTGAAATGCCCGAGCCTACACTTGAGCCTGAACCAACCGTCAGTTTCGATGAACCGGTTGCGACCGAACCACCAGTCGAAAGCAAACCGGAGCCGACTGAAACCTCCTCCATCAGTAGTTTATTCAGCCGTTTGCGCGAGAAACCGCTTGAGGAAGTCCAAAAAGAAAACTGGATGCAGGAACGCATGGCCGGCGAAAGCGCACCGGAATCGACTGCCAAACCGGAAAAAATCGAGCAACCGGCTGAGTCGGCACCCAAGACTGCCGCAAAAATCGCTCCCGAAAAAGCTAAAGCTCCGCAAGTAACCGACGAAGCGGTTCAGCCCGAGGTTAAGACGCCAGCTGTCAGCGCCTCACCGGCCAAAACCGAAGAAACACCCGCCGCCAAACCTAAGGCAAAACCGAAAGTGAAAGCGAAAACCGCCTCGCCTCAGAAAAAATCCGCACCCAAGACGAAAAAAAATGTCGGGCAGGTCAATAACATCTCATTCCCGATCCCGACCTGGACTCTGGTGGACGTACTAACCAAACAAAAACTCTACGAACAGGCCTTGAGTATTCTGGATATTATCGAAGCTAAATCTAAGAACCAGGACGATCTGTCCAAAGTCCAGAAGAATCGCGCCGAAATAATCAAGCGATTGGCCGAAGAACAGGCTGGAGAAGCCTGATCAGACTTCGGTCGGATTAATCAGTATTTCATAAGTCATTTGAGCGGATTGCGCCAGCATGGCTGAGATCGAGCAATACTTTTCGTGGGATAACTTCACGGCTTTGGCAATACTGTCAGCGTTTAAATTTTCACCGTGGAAAATGAATTTCATGTCTATTTTGGTAAAAATTCGCGGATGTTCTTCGCGCCGCTCGGCGCTGATTTTAATGCGGAATTTATCAACCGGCGTGCGCATTTTTTGCAGAAGCGACTCGACGTCCATTCCGGTACAACCGCCTAAGGCGCACAGCACCATTTCCATTGGCGAAGTCGCGGCATCCTGGCCGCCATGCTTTTTGTGAGTATCGAGTACAACCCAGTGGTTGGAATCGCCGCGGGCAATGAAAGTATTGTTTTCGGCTCTTTGGACGGTGACGTTCATACTGAAAATCCTTTTATATGATTATTAATAAACGGATATTTTTCGGTTATTTATATAGAGTTTGAAAAACTATGGATTGCAGTTTTTGGTAAGATCGTCCAGATGCAGGCAGGCAAAAAGCTTTTTGGAGACACTGTCCGGCAACTCTTCTTGCCGATCGGCATACCGGTAGATTTCGATGGTTTTCTTGATTTTGTTGACGTATACTTCGCAGTTATGGCAGGCTTCCATATGCTCGCGAATGAGCTTACAGGGCGCCGAATTCAGATCGCTTCCCATATATTCACAAATTTCTCGGATAAGGTTTTCGTTTACTTTCATGTTGACACTTCGGCTTTGATCATGTTTTCCAGATGTTCTTTGAGAAAATTACGGGCGCGCATCAGACGGATTTTAGCATTTGAGGGCGTAATTTGCAATATGCGGCTGGTGTCTTCGGTTGAAAGTTCATGTAAATCACGCAGAATGAAGACTGTACGGTACTTTTCCGGCAATTTTTCGATCAGGCGATCCAGTTTTTGCCTGAAGCGGCGGTCGTTAACTACATCGTAATCGAATTTCGGCCATTCGCTGGCGGCCTCACTACTGATGCGTTCGAAATCGGGATCATCAATCGAAATATGATCGTATTTGCGAGGCTTGGATTTGAGTTTATGCAAACCGACATTGACCGCGATGCGATAGAGCCAGGTGTAGAAGGATGATTTGCCCTGAAACTGTCCGATTTTCTTGACCATGATTAAAAAAGTCTCTTGCAAAATATCTTCAGCATCCTGACGACTGCCCGACAAACGCAGACCGAGATGATAAATCCGACTGCTGTAATTTACTACCAATTGCGATAAGGCCGCATGGTCGCCCTCTTTGGCGCGGGCTACTAACAATTCCTCTGACGGGTTGTTTTCCAAGGTGGTTTAATTTACTAAATAACTTCATCAATTCCATTGCTATTTTCGCCCTGAATATCAGACGGTTGGTCGCCCGGTTAGGATTTGCTCCAGGAAATGGTTTTCAGGCACCGCACCGTCGATCACCAGATTTTCGTTGATAATGGTGCGGGGCACACCGCGGATTTTATATTTTTGGACAAGATGAGGGAATTCGATTGATTCAATCATCTCGGCCCGGATATTTTCGTTCAGGAGTGCAAAACGATGCGCCGCCCGGACCGCCGCAGTGCAATAGGGACAGGTGGGGGTCACGAAAACCTGAATGTGCACCGGCCAGGTAACCTGTTTCAGACCGGATACGACTTCCGCTGGCAGATCGGTTTTCTGATTAGAGACGTCCAGAATACTCTCCAACAGAGACATAAATTCATATCCGGCCGGAATGCCATAAAATTTGATGCGGTCGTGAGGATTATTTTCAGAAACAAGCACAGTAGCCGGAATCTTGTCGACTCCGTGTTTCTCGGCTTGGGCTTTGTCTTTCTGAAAATCGTAAACGGTCAGGCTCAATTTATCAGACAG
>JALOAB010000005.1 GCA_023229045.1 Fidelibacterota bacterium | reverse complement strand
TTTATACGACGGAACTTCACTTGGCACTCAGTTCTTTTATGCCGCCATTCCGGACGATTTAAAAGACATCGCCGCCCAATATCGCCAGAAATTAATTGAAGAAGCCGCTAATTACGACGATGTAATATTTGCCAAGTATTTGAACGCCGAAGAAATCACAGCCGAAGAATTACGCAATGGTCTGCGCAAAGGCACACTCGAGAATAAAATCGTGCCGGTGCTATGCGGTTCGGCTTTCCGCAACAAAGGCGTACAGCGTCTTTTAGATGCGATCATCAATTTCTTACCCTCTCCGTTCGACGTGCCACCAATTGAAGGTATCAACTTAAAAGGCACTCCGGTCAAACGCTATCCGCGGGCGGAAGACCCGTTGAGCGCTCTGATCTTTAAAATAATGACTGACCAACACGTCGGTCGATTGTGTTTTATTCGGATTTACAGCGGGGCTGTCAATAAAGGCGAAGTGGTCTATAATCCGATCGCGCAGAAGAAGGAGCGCATCGGTCGTTTACTATTAATGCATGCCAATAAACGGGAAGACCGTGAAATCCTGGAAGCCGGTGAAATCGGCGCTGTGGTCGGCTTGAAATACAGCTACACCGGTCATACAATCTGCGATCCCAAGAATCCGGTGATACTTGAATCGATGGAATTTCCAGAACCGGTTATCAAGATTTCGATCGAACCTAAAAGTAAAGCCGATTCCGATAACCTGATTAATTCAATGAATAAATTGGCCGAAGAAGATCCGACTTTCCAGATTTCTATCGACGAAGAGACCGGTCAAACTCTTGTTTCCGGAATGGGAGAACTGCATCTGGAAATTTTGGTTGAACGTCTCGTCCGGGAGTTTAAAGTCAAAGCCCATATCGGCAAGCCGCAAGTATCTTACCGCGAGACGGTAATTAGCAGTGCGCAAGGCGAAGGGCGTTTCATACGCCAAACCGGTAATAAGAACCAGTTTGCGGTTGTTAGATTGCTCATTGAACCGGACCAAAACGCAGGTGATGTGCGAATGGAGAATAAAATTATTCCCGGTACTTTACCAAAAGAATTTATCCCGGCAATCGAAAAAGGCGTTCGCAACAGTGCGAAAAGCGGGGTACTGGCCGGATACCCTCTTCAGAAAATCAAAATAATTATTATGGGTAGTGAGTATCGCGATGAGGAATCTACCGAATTAGCCTTCGAGGTTGCCGCCGCGATGGCAGTCGAAGACGCCCTGCACAAAGCCGAACCCGCTCTGCTCGAACCTATCATGGCTCTCGAGGTTGTAGTGCCTGATGAATACCTGGGCGATGTGCTTAACGATCTGAACATCAGGCGGGCTGAAATCGTTAGTATGAATAAAAGAAGCGAAGCTAATGTCATTGACGCCAAAGTTCCCCTGCGGGAGATGTTTGGCTATGCGACCGATCTACGCTCGATTTCGCAGGGGCGTGCGGTCTTCACTATGAAGTTTTCGCAATTCGACTATTGTGAAAAGAAAGTACAAAGAGAAATTATCCAAAAAACGAGAGGTTTCATTCCTGAGTTTTTAAAAAATTAAGGAGCTCTTATGGCAAAGCAACAATTCAAGCGGACGAAGCCGCATGTGAACGTAGGGACGATCGGACACGTTGATCATGGAAAGACGACGTTGACGGCGGCGATGACTTTGGTATTGAACCAGCAGGGTCTGGCGGATGTAAGGACCTTTGACAGTATTGATAACGCCCCTGAGGAGCGGGAACGCGGTATAACGATCAACACGGCGCATGTTGAATACGAGTCGCCGAAGCGTCACTATGCCCACGTTGATTGTCCGGGTCATGCGGATTACATCAAGAACATGATCACGGGCGCGGCCCAGATGGACGGAGCGATTTTGGTAGTGAGTGCGTTTGACGGTCCGATGCCTCAGACCCGTGAGCACGTATTATTAGCCTATCAGGTTAACGTGCCGTCGATCGTAGTATTCATGAACAAGGTCGATATGGTCGATGATCCGGAGTTGCTGGACTTGGTAGAGATGGAGTTGCGGGATTTGCTGACTAAGTATCATTTTCCGGGCGACGAGACGCCGATCATTCGGGGTAGTGCCCTGTTGGCTTTGAATAATCCGAATGATGCGGAGAAGACCAAATGCATCCACGAGTTGGTGGAGGCGATTGATAGTTACATCCCGGATCCGGTGCGTGCGATCGACAAGCCGTTTTTGATGCCGGTTGAGGATGTATTTTCGATTACGGGTCGTGGTACGGTAGGCACGGGCCGCATTGACCGTGGTCAGATCAAGGTTGGCGATGAAGTTGAGATAGTTGGTTTGGGTTCGACGCGCAAGACGGTGGTAACCGGCGTAGAGATGTTCAGGAAGATATTGGATTCCGGTCAGGCTGGCGACAATGTTGGCTTGTTACTGCGCGGAGTGGAGAAGGATTGGCTTCAGCGCGGTATGGTAGTCGCGGCGCCCAAGAGCATCACCCCGCATACGAAGTTCAAGGGTCAGGTCTATGTATTGAAGAAGGAAGAGGGTGGTCGTCACACTCCGTTTTTCAATGGTTACCGGCCGCAATTTTATTTTCGGACGACCGACGTTACCGGTGTAGTGACTTTACCGGAAGGTGTCGATATGGTAATGCCGGGTGATAACGTCATTGTATCGGTTGAATTGATCAGCGAGATCGCGATGGAGAAGGAACTGCGTTTTGCCATTCGTGAAGGTGGCCGTACGGTCGGCGCCGGTGTCGTCACGGAAATCATTGAGTAAAACCCGAGAAACAGCATGCGTGAATTAATAACTTTAGAATGTACGGTTTGCAAGCGCAGAAATTATTCTTCTGATAAGAATAAAAAGCTTCAGCCAAACCGCGTTGAATACAAGAAGTACTGTCGTTGGTGCAAAAAACATACAGTGCATAAAGAGACTCGATAATATGCAAGCGAAGGTGAGTAGCTCAATTGGCAGAGCACCGGTCTCCAAAACCGGGGGTTGCGGGTTCAATTCCTGCCTCACCTGCAATGTCACTGTCAGATCTCACCGGTTGCCCAAACGGAGGAAAGAAAATCATGATTAAACGCATCCGAGAATTTTTCGATGGTGTCGTCTTTGAGATGAAAAAGGTTTCCTGGCCGACCTGGGGTGAATTGAAAGGTTCGACCATAGTCGTCCTGATCCTTTCCCTGATTTTGTCGGTTTTCCTGTTCGTCGTTGATCTGGTTTTATCCAAAATCGTTCACTTAATTTTATAGGCCTGTTATGGAGTGGTACGTATTAAGAACATACTCCGGTAAGGAGAAAAAGGTCAGGGAAGCCATTTTGATCGAGGCTGAGCATGCCGGTATGAAAGATATTATCAAGGACGTTTTGGTGCCTTCCGAAAACATCATGGAGATGCGCGAGGGCAAAAAGCGCGTTCGCAACAAAGTCTTCTTCCCCGGTTATGTACTGGTTAACATGGAAGTCACCAAGGAATCGCAATATCTGGTCGAGAATATCCCGGGCATAATGAATTTCGTCGGCGCGGCGGGTAAACCGCAACCCCTTAAAGCTGAAGAAGTCAAGCGGGTTATGGGTGAGGTCGAGAAAAAAGACGGTCGGGAAATATTGGCCATTCCATTTAAAATGGGCGATCCGGTCAAGGTTATCGATGGTCCATTCATCGATTTCAGGGGAGTTGTCCAGGAAGTCAATGAAGACAAGCGCAAGTTGAAAGTGTCAGTAAGTATTTTTGGTCGTCCAACACCAGTCGAGTTGGACTTTTTACAGGTAGAATTGGAGAAATAGGTGTACAATGGCGAAGAAAGTCTTAGCTACCATTAAATTACAAATTGAAGCCGGTAAGGCTAATCCCTCCCCGCCGGTCGGGCCGGCTCTGGGTCAGCATAGCGTTAATATTGTCGAATTTTGCAAGGCATTTAATGCCCGTACCCAGGAACAGGCTGGTTTGATTATTCCGGTCGTGATCACGGTTTACTCCGATCGTTCATTCACATTTGTAACCAAGACTCCACCGGCGGCAGTGCTACTCTTGAAAGCCGCCAAACTCGAAAAAGGCTCGGGCGAACCCAATAAAAGTAAAGTCGGAACGGTGACGATACAACAAGTCATGGAAATTGCTAAAATGAAAATGCCCGATCTGAACGCCCACACGGTTGAACAGGCCGCTGAAATGGTAAAAGGCACCGCCCGTAGCATGGGCATTTTAATTAATGAGTAAGAGGATTCAACGTTATGAAGAATTCAAAGCGAGTTGAACAAAACAATAAAAAAGTGGACCGGAAGAAAGAATACGCCCTGCGTGAGGCGCTGGAGTTACTGAAAAATTGTAACAGCGTCAAATTCGACGAAACTGTCGAAGCGCATATCAACCTGGGAGTCGATCCGCGTCATGCCGATCAAAATATCCGGGGTACGGTATCTTACCCGCATGGTACCGGACGTAAAGTTCGGGTTCTGGTACTGACCAAGAGTAAAGTTGACGAAGCCATTAAGGCCGGCGCCGATTTTGCCGGACTGGAAGAATACATCGAGAAAATCCAGGGCGGTTGGGCTGATATCGATATTATCGTTGCTACTCCGGATGTCATGGGACAGGTAGGTAAATTAGGTAAAGTACTGGGTCCGAAAGGCTTGATGCCGAATCCCAAAAGTGGTACCGTTACCAACGATGTCGCCGCCGCTGTGAAAGAAGTTAAAGCCGGTCGGGTGGAAGTCCGCGTCGATAAAACCGGGATTATTCATACCATCGTCGGAAAGAAATCATTCCCCGTTGAGAATCTGGAAGAAAATCTGCGCACTCTGGTCGCTACGCTGATGCGTTTACGGCCACAATCCGCCAAGGGAATTTACCTTCAGAAAGTTACCCTGACCACGACGATGGGGCCCGGCGTGCGTATCGATAAATCCACGGTCATAGCATAATCAGGAGTTAAAATGCCGAATCAGAAAAATATCCAGATCCTGGAAAGTATCAAGGAAAAATTTCCCAAAGCCCGCGGAATATACTTTACCGATTACAAGGGCTTGAATGTTCAAGAAATGACCGATTTGCGCAAGGAATTATACGCGGCCAATATCGAATATATGGTTGCCAAGAAAACTCTGATGAAAATTGCCGCCAAGAATTCCGGATTCGATTTGGTCGATGAAATCCTGAATGGGCAAATCGCACTGGCAATTTCATACACCGATCCGAATCAACCCGGTAAAGTAATTAACAACTTTATTAAGAAAAATAAACTGAACAAACTGGCTATAACCGGTTGCGTCTATGATGGTGTTCTGTTTGGCGCCAATCAAGTCGAGGTAGTTATCAATCTGCCTTCACGTCAGCAACTAATAGCAACCCTGGCTAGTAGCCTGAGTGTACCAATGAGTAAGCTCACGGGTGTCCTGCGTGCCACGATGGGCCGGTTGGTTGGTACCTTAAATTCACTAAATGACGCAAAAAAACAATCATAAGTATCGCAGTAAAAGGAGGTTTTTTTAAAATGGCGAACACAACTAGAGCAGACGTTCTGGAGTACCTGGAAAAAGCAAATATGCTGGAGATCTCTGAGCTCATTAAAGACATCGAAAATAAATTCGATGTGAAAGCGGCCGCGCCGGTTGCTATGGCCGCCGCAGTAGCCCAGCCGGGTGCCGCGACAGCTGAGACCGAAGCAGTTGAAGAGCAGACCGAATTTAACGTTCTCCTGAAAGAAGTTGGTCCTAACAAGATCAATGTAATTAAAGTCGTTCGTGCGGCTACCAGCCTCGGTCTGAAGGAAGCCAAAGACTTAGTCGATGGCGCCCCCAGCACGGTCAAGGAGAGTGTTAGCAAAGATGAAGCTAATGAGCTGAAGAAACAACTCGAAGAAGCCGGAGCTAAAGTCGAAATCAAATAAGCTGTCTCATTTTTCTTATCTTAGACCTTTTATGACGGATTTTGTTTTTTTTATAAACAATATTTCCTGTGTTTTGGAAGTATATCAAATCAAAAAGGAGGGATACTTTTGAGTAATACTCTCCCCGGTAAAGAACGGAAATCTTTTGCTAAAATCAGATTAGTTCAAAAGATGCCCAACCTGCTGGAAGTGCAGTTAAAAGCTTTCGACGAATTTTTACAGAAGGATGTTCTGCCACAAGAGCGCAAGAATATCGGTCTGGAATCGGCTTTCAAAAATGTATTTCCGGTCGAAGATGCGCATGGCAACTATCTTCTCGAGTATAAATACTATACAATTGGCGAACCGCGTTATACTATCAAGGAATGTCTCGAAAGAGGCGTTAGTTATACCGTTCCGCTGAAAGTCCGACTGGTTTTGCATATCAGTGAAGAGGGTATATCGAAAGGCGAATATCAGGCTGGTATCGAGCAGGATATCTTCTTCGGTAACGTCCCTTATATGACCGAAAAAGGCACTTTTATAATTAATGGCGCCGAACGGGCTATTGTCAGCCAGTTGCAACGCTCACCGGGTGTTTTCTTTGACGAGTCCGTGCATACCAATGGCATGAAAATCTATTCTGCCAGAGTCATCCCGTTCCGTGGATCATGGGTTGATTTCGTTATCGACACTCGTGATATTTTAAGTGCTATCGTCGATCGTCGTCGAAAATTTCCGGCGACTATATTACTGCGAGCTTTCGGATTTCCGACCAATGAAGATATTGTAAATCTGTTTGATATCGGTAAACGGTATCCGGTGACTGAGAATTCAAAGGAATTGATTGGTAAAATCCTTGCCGAAAACGTCATCGATTCCCAAACCGGCGAAGTCATTTCCGAAATCAAGGAAGGTATTGTTGTAGATAAAGATTTTCTGAAAAAATGTAAGCAACATGGCGTAAAATCTCTGCTGGTTTTTACCACAAACGACGAGACCGAACGCACCATTTTCATGAATACCTTTCGCAAAGATACGCTGACCAACGATGAAGAGTCGGCGTTATATTTCCTCTATCGCAGTCTGCGGACCGGCGAGCCGCCAAACCTTGAGACTGCCAAGAAATTCATTGAACGTTTGTTCTTCAGTCCAAAGAAATATGATTTGGGACAGGTCGGTCGCTACCGGATCAATAAAAAATTTAATCTGAATGTCCCAGTCGAAGAGTGTGTTCTGACCCGCGAAGACATCGTCCAAATCATGAAACACCTCGTCGATATGAAAAAAGGCAACCTCGGTCCGGACGATATTGATCACCTCGGAAACCGTCGCGTTCGGACTGTCGGTGAACAGCTTACCAACCAGTTCAATCTGGCATTTACCAGGATGTCGCGCACTATTAAAGAAAGAATGAACCTGCGCGAATCCGAAAATTTGACGCCCCAGGATCTGATTAATTCCCGTATCATTACCTCGGTGATCAATTCCTTTTACGGAACCAGCCAGCTTTCCCAGTTCATGGATCAGACCAATCCGCTGGCCGAAATAACTCATAAGCGCCGCGTATCTTCACTCGGTCCGGGTGGATTGTCGCGCGATCGGGCCGGTTTCGAAGTGCGCGATGTGCATTATACCCATTATGGACGGTTATGCCCGATCGAGACCCCGGAAGGTCCGAATATTGGTCTGATTGCCTCGCTGGCTTCCCATGCTTATGTCAATAGTCTTGGTTTTATTGAAACCCCTTATCGGCGTGTTGAAAAAATTGATAGTGTCCCGACTGTGACCGATAAAGTCGAATTTCTTTCGGCTGATGATGAAGATCGGGAAATGATCGCGCAGGCCAATGCTCCTCTGGATCAACAAAATCATTTTATCAATCCGCGAGTACGCGCCCGCGTTAGGGGCGAATTCCCCATCGTTTCACCCGATCAGATCAAATACATGGACGTTTCTCCGGAGCAGATCGTTTCGATTTCAGCCGCTCTGATTCCCTTCCTGGAACATGACGATGCCAACCGGGCATTAATGGGTTCCAATATGCAGAGACAGTCGGTGCCTTTATTAAAACCGGAACGCCCGATTGTCGGCACCGGCCTGGAAGGCACGGTAGCCCGGGATTCACGAGCCGCGGTAATAGCCCCGGTCAATGGTGTGGCTGAAGAGGTCACCGCCGATCATATCGTAATCCGGACTGATACTGAAAATGAACTATATTTAGATGAAAATCAAGGTAAGGTACGCATTGAATTGTCCAAATTTCTGCGCACCAACCAGGATACCTGTATTAATCAGAAGCCTTTGGTAAAAGAAGGCGATTACGTTAAAGCTGGCGATACAATTGCCGATGGCTGTGGCACCGAGCAGGGTGAATTAGCCCTCGGTCGTAACGTTCTGGTGGCCTTTATGCCATGGCGCGGCTATAATTTTGAAGATGCCATTATCTTGAGTGAACGTTTGGTCTATGACGACGTTTTTACCTCTATTCATGTCAAGGAATTCGAGCTGGAAGTGCGTGACACCAAGCGCGGTAATGAAGAATTAACCCGTGAAATTCCAAACGTTAGCGAAGAGACGACGAAAAATTTGGACGCTAATGGTATAATCCGGATTGGCGCGGAAGTCGAACCAAATGATATTTTAATTGGTAAAGTCACTCCCAAAGGCGAAACCGATCCGACTCCTGAAGAAAAATTACTCCGTGCGATTTTCGGTGAAAAAGCCAGTGACGTTAAAGACGCTTCCAAGCGGGCTGATCCGGGTATTCGGGGCGTAGCCGTCGATACCAAACTATTTACCCGTAAAAGCAAAATCAGTCGTCTCGAAGAAAAGCGTCTGATCGATGAAGAGACCAAACACAGTGTCCAGAAGCATATATATCTCAAGGAAAGACGCGATCTGCTTTTGCGGAATGTGCTGAAAGGCGCGACCAGCGCCACAATCAGGGATTTGACTAACGGTAAAACCGCTGTTAAGTCGGGAATGTCTTTCAACGATGATACGCTCGCCCATTTGAATTTCGACAATCTAAGTTTGGAAACTTCGTGGACGACCGATCCCAAACTTAATGAGAAAGTTGAAAAAATCGTCAAGAGTTACTTCATTTTGAGCCAGCGCATCGATGAGGAACTGGAACAGAGTATCTATAAGATTAAAGTTGGCGATGACCTGCAACCGGGCGTCCTCCAATTAGCCAAAGTATATGTTGCTAATAAACGTAAAGTTCAGGTTGGCGACAAAATGGCCGGACGCCATGGTAACAAAGGTGTCGTCTCAATTATCGTTCCCACAGAGGACATGCCTTTCCTTGAAGATGGGACTCCGATCGATATTATCCTGAATCCGCTTGGCGTGCCTTCCCGTATGAACCTGGGTCAGCTCTACGAAACCATGCTCGGTTGGGCCGGTAAGAAACTCGGACTATACTATGAAACCCCGGTATTCAACGGCGCTAACGAGGAAGAGGTTCGTGAAGAATTGAGAAAGGCGGATTTACCTGAGACCGGTAAGGTCGAGTTGATCGACGGTCAGACCGGAGAAAATTTTGATAATCCGGTTACAGTCGGGCATATCTATATGATGAAATTGTCGCATTTAGTCGAAGACAAAATGCATGCCCGCTCGACCGGTCCGTATTCGTTAGTTACCCAGCAACCGCTGGGCGGTAAAGCCCAGTTCGGCGGTCAGCGGTTCGGCGAAATGGAGGTCTGGGCGTTGGAAGCCTACGGCGCCGCCTACACTTTACAGGAAATCCTGACAGTCAAATCCGACGATGTCGACGGTCGTTCGAAAGTCTATAACGCCATTGTCAAAGGCGAGAACTTCTCCGATTTCGGTGTACCGGAATCCTTTAACGTCTTATTGAAAGAGTTGCAAGGTCTGTGCATTGAGATGGATATTAATTAATCCGATTACGGAGGTGTAATAACCGATATGAATTATACAAAACCATATACTTTTCGCGGTGAATTTGAAAGCATAACGATCCATCTGTCTTCTCCGGAAACAATTTTAACCCGGTCACATGGTGAAGTTTTAAAACCGGAAACGATAAACTATCGTTCGTATAAACCGGAAAAAGACGGTTTGTTCTGTGAAAAAATATTCGGCCCGGTCAAGGATTGGGAATGCCATTGCGGGAAATATAAACGAATCCGTTACAAAGGCATCATCTGCGATCGTTGCGGTGTCGAAGTCGCCCGTAAAAAAGTGCGGCGCGAACGGCTGGGGCACATTACCCTGGCGGTTCCGGTTGTACATATCTGGTTCCTCAAGTCGATTCCCAGTAAACTTTATTATCTACTCGATATTCCTACCCGAAGTCTGGAAGAAATCGTTTATTATGAGAAATACGTCGTTCTGAACCAGGGCGGTTCCAGCCTGCCTTTTAAATCGGTCATTACGGAAGAAGAATATTTCGAAAATATGCAGGCTTTCGGACCGAAAACCGAGCTGTTTGACGAAGAAGAAGCCAAGAATTACTTTATCGCCAAAACCGGCGGCGAGGCTATTCGTGAACTCCTGCAGAAAGTCGATGTTGAAATTCTGGTGCAGAGTCTGAAAAACGAACTGAAAGTCAAGAAATCGCCAACCCAGAAGACCGAGATACTTAAACGTCTGAAAGTGGTCAAGGCTTTCCTGAATCAGGAAGGTAAACCGATTAATAAGCCGGAGTGGATGATCGTGACTGTTCTGCCAGTCATTCCGCCGGATTTACGGCCCCTGGTACCCCTCGAAGGTGGACGTTTTGCGGCCAGCGATTTGAACGATCTGTACCGGCGCGTCATTATCCGCAACAACCGCCTCAAACAATTGATCGAAATCAAAGCTCCGGATGTTATTCTGCGCAACGAAAAACGCATGCTCCAGGAAGCCGTCGATTCATTGTTTGACAATAGCCGTCGCCGCACTGAGGTGCGCAGTGGCACGCGGCGTCCTTTAAAGAGTCTGAGCGATATGCTCAAGGGCAAGGAGGGACGTTTCCGCCAGAATCTGCTCGGAAAACGGGTTGACTATAGCGGACGTTCGGTAATTGTTATCGGGCCGAATCTGCGTCTGAACGAATGTGGTCTGCCTAAAGATATGGCGATTGAATTATTCAAACCGCATATTATTCATGCCCTGATTCGTCGCCGACTGGCCAAAACCCCCAAAGCCGCCAAGACTATGGTGGAACGCAAGGATGCCGAAGTTTACCGTGTTTTGGAGTACGTGGTCAAAGATTACCCGGTTCTGCTGAACCGGGCGCCGACTCTGCACCGCCTTGGCATTCAGGCTTTTCAACCCAAATTGATCGAAGGCAAAGCCATTCAGATTCATCCACTGGTCTGCGCGGCATTCAACGCCGACTTCGATGGCGATCAGATGGCTGTTCATGTACCACTTTCTTTTGAAGCGCAGGTTGAATGCCGACTGCTGGCACTTTCGAGTCACAATATCTTACATCCGGCCCATGGTCATCCGATCTCCATTCCTTCCCAGGATATGGTTTTGGGAGTATATTACATTACCCGCCAGAAAGATGGTGCACGCGGTGCCGGAATGATCTTCTCCTCACCGGAAGAGGCGATTTACGCCTTCGAATTCGGAGAGGTGGAATTGCATGCTAAAGTTAAAATCAGGATTAATGGTAAAATCATCGATACTACCGTCGGTCGGGCGCTGTTTAATAGCCTCCTGCCGGCCGGGATGGATTATTACAATGAATTGATAAGTAAGCGAAGTCTGGAAAGAATCGTCGGGATTGTTTTCCAGGAAGCCGGGAACTACGAGACGGTTAAGTTTCTCGACAATCTGAAGAATATCGGTTTCAAGTTCGCCACCCGCTCAGGTATATCAATTTCGCTTTCGGATATTCTGATACCGGAAGAAAAAAACACGATTATTCAGGAATCCTTCGAACGCGTCGAAGATATTCAGCGCAAATTCCAGAAAGGAATTCTAACCGAAGGTGAACGCTATAACAAGGTTATTGATAACTGGACCCATACCACCAACTATCTTTCAGAAGTGATGCTGGAACACATGGCGTCTGACCGCCAGGGTTTCAATCCGGTCTATATGTTGGCTGATTCAGGTGCCCGCGGAAGTGGCGAACAAATTAAGCAATTAGCCGGAATGCGTGGTTTGATGGCCAAACCTCAGAAATCAATGACCGGTCAGGTTGGTGAAATTATTGAAACCCCGATCACTTCCAATTTCAAGGAAGGGCTGACGGTCCATGAATACTTCATTTCTACTCACGGCGCCCGGAAAGGTCTGGCGGATACTGCGCTAAAAACAGCCGACGCCGGCTATTTAACCCGCCGTCTGGTCGATGTCGCCCATGATGTTGTGATCACCGAGGAAGATTGTCAGACGATCAATGGCATTGAAATTACGGCATTGAAAAAAGAAGAAAATATTATCGAGTCACTCGCCGATCGTATCGTTGGCCGGGTGGCCCAGGAAGATGTTTATAATCCCGAAAACGAAGACGAGATGTTCGTCGAAGTTGGACATGAGATCACTGAAAAAATCGCTCTGAAAATCCAGAATTCCGGAATCGAAAGAGTTCGGATACGGTCAGTATTAACCTGCGAATCTCTGCGCGGAGTCTGCGCCAAGTGCTATGGTCGCAACCTGGCTACCGGGAAAATCGTCAAGGTCGGCGAGGCCGTCGGTATTATGGCCGCTCAGTCGATTGGCGAACCCGGAACCCAGCTGACTCTGCGTACTTTCCATTATGGTGGTACGGCGGCGCGTATCGTTGAGCAGTCGGAAACCGTGGCAAAGAGTAAGGGTTATGTTCAGTTCGTCGATAATTACAAAGCTGAAAAACATAGAGATTCCGATTATTCAGTGGTGCTCTCACGCAGTTCTGTATTAAATCTGGCTGATGATAACAACCGGGTTACTTCTTCTTATAACATCCCTTACGGTGCCCATGTTTTTGTTAACGAAGGTGAACTGGTCAAGACCGGCCAGACTCTTTTCCGCTGGGATGTTTATATGGATCAGATTCTGGCGCTCTATTCGGGTAAAGTCCGGTTCGTGGACTTAATCGAAAATGTCACCTATAATATTGATTTTGACGAATCCGGTCATAAGACTGTAACCGTGATTGAATCAAAAGACCGCTCACTACAACCACGCATCGACATTATAAGCAATGAGAATGGTAAAGAGGTGGTCTATCCGGGCTATATTCTACCAGTACGAGCTATGTTGATCATACAGGATGGCGATGAAGTTGATAAGGGAGACATATTAGCCAAGAAACCTAAAGAAACCGGTAAAACCAGTGACATCACCGGTGGTCTGCCGCGGGTTGCCGAACTCTTCGAGGCGCGCCGCCCGAAAGATCCCGCCGTTATCACTGAAATCGACGGCAAAGTCACCTTTGGTAAAACCGAGAAAGGTGTCCGCGAAGTCATCATCACCGGTATGGATGGAACAACGAAAAAATACAAGATACCTTATGGTCGCTACGTCCTGGTCAATCAAGCTGATGAAATCAGAGCTGGCGAGCGACTCTGCGAAGGTCCGATTACTCCGCAGGATATTTTGGCGGTTCAGGATCCGCGTAAAGTACAGGAATATCTGGTAAACGAAATCCAGGAGGTCTATCGACTGCAGGGCGTACGCATCAACGATAAACATATCGAAGTCATAGTGCGCCAGATGATGCAGAAGGTCCGCATTGAAGACTCGGGCGATACTAATTTGCTGGAAAAAGACCGCGTTAACCGTCACGAACTGATCGAAGAAAACAAACGTATCAAGGATTACGTCGTGATCGTCAATCCCGGGGATTCCGATTGGGATGAAGGCGATGTTATATCCAAGAAAGAATTTGCCAAATTCAACCGGTTATTGAAGGAAGAAGGCAAAAATCCGGCCAAAGCTCGTCCCGCTCATCCCGCGCAGTTTACCGAAATGTTACTCGGCATTACGCGCGCTTCCCTGAACACCGAGTCGTTCATTTCGGCGGCTTCGTTCCAGGAAACGACGCGGGTTTTGACCGATGCCGCCGTTGCCGGTAAGGTGGATTATCTGCGCGGTCTGAAAGAAAATGTCATCATGGGACGCCTGATCCCGGCCGGAACCGGTTTACGTAAGTACAACGATATCAATGTTATCGAGCCGGAAGAAGAAATCCAGGAGTGGAATAAATTGGAAGAACAAAACAAGGCAAAAGAAAATGAACTGGCCGCTCTGCAAAAATAAGTATCTGGTCGATAAAATTTATTGTTTAAAATTTTTAACTATCGTATTTTTACAGGCTTTTATAATGGAGAAATTATGCCGACAATCAACCAACTAATTCGCAAAGGTCGCGAAGTAGTCAACAAGAAAGAAAAAGCGCCCGCTTTACGCGGTTCTCCGCAGAAGCGCGGGGTCTGTACACGCGTTTACACTACGACGCCCAAGAAACCAAATTCGGCCTTGCGGAAAGTCGCCCGCGTGCGCCTGACCAACGGAATCGAAGTAACAGCCTATATTCCGGGCGAAGGGCATAATCTCCAGGAACACTCGATGGTACTGATTCAGGGCGGAAGAGTTAAGGATTTACCAGGTGTGCGCTACCACATTATCCGCGGCACACTCGACACCAGCGGTGTCAACGATCGTAAAAATAGTCGCTCCAGATACGGCACAAAACGTCCGTCCTAACAGGGAGAATATTGTATGTCACGCAGAAAAAAAATCATATCACGTGAAATCCTGCCCGATCCGAAGTACGGCGACATTATGGTAGCCCGCTTTATCAATTACCTCCTGAGAAAAGGTAAAAAATCGGTAGCCGAAGCTTCCTTTTACGATGCAATTACTCAGATCGAAGGTAAACGCAAAGGTAATGGACTCGAGGTATTCAGAAAAGCCATCAATAACGTTTCGCCGATTATGGAAGTAAAATCACGTCGGATCGGTGGCGCGACCTATCAGGTGCCGATCGAAGTCAAAACCGAAAGACGTTTTGCCCTGGCCTCGCGCTGGTTGATTAATTATGCCAAATCCCGGCCGGGTAAATCGATGGCTGAGAAATTGGCCGCCGAACTCATGGCCGCGGCCGATGGTGAAGGTGGCGCAATAAAAAAACGCGAAGATACTCATAAAATGGCTGAAGCCAATAAGGCTTTTGCCCACTTCAGATAATAACACAGGTGAAATAAGGTGAAATCAGAAAACCTCAGCAAAGTTAGAAATATCGGCATCATGGCTCACATTGATGCCGGTAAGACTACTACTACTGAACGGATTCTGTTCTACACCGGGAGAGTCCATAAAATCGGTGAAGTCGATGAAGGTTCGGCGACCATGGACTGGATGGAGCAGGAGCGTGAACGCGGTATCACGATTACTTCCGCCGCCACGACCTGCTACTGGAATCAGCATCGTATAAATATCATCGATACACCCGGACACGTCGATTTCACAGCGGAAGTCGAACGCTCTTTACGGGTGCTTGACGGCGTCGTCGCAGTTTTTTGTGCCGTCGGTGGCGTTGAGCCGCAGAGTGAGACTGTCTGGCGCCAGGCCAACAAGTATCACATTCCGCGCATCGCTTTCGTCAACAAGATGGATCGCGCCGGCGCAAATTTCTTTAACGTTCTTGAGATGATCGAGAATCGGTTGAAAGCTCATCCGGTTGCGATCACCCTGCCGATAGGCACCGGAGAACTGTTTACCGGTGTGATCGATCTGATTACCCAGCAGGCAGTTTTATACGACGGAACTTCACTTGGCACTCAGTTCTTTTATGCCGCCATTCCGGACGATTTAAAAGACATCGCCGCCCAATATCGCCAGAAATTAATTGAAGAAGCCGCTAATTACGACGATGTAATATTTGCCAAGTATTTGAACGCCGAAGAAATCACAGCCGAAGAATTACGCAATGGTCTGCGCAAAGGCACACTCGAGAATAAAATCGTGCCGGTGCTATGCGGTTCGGCTTTCCGCAACAAAGGCGTACAGCGTCTTTTAGATGCGATCATCAATTTCTTACCCTCTCCGTTCGACGTGCCACCAATTGAAGGTATCAACTTAAAAGGCACTCCGGTCAAACGCTATCCGCGGGCGGAAGACCCGTTGAGCGCTCTGATCTTTAAAATAATGACTGACCAACACGTCGGTCGATTGTGTTTTATTCGGATTTACAGCGGGGCTGTCAATAAAGGCGAAGTGGTCTATAATCCGATCGCGCAGAAGAAGGAGCGCATCGGTCGTTTACTATTAATGCATGCCAATAAACGGGAAGACCGTGAAATCCTGGAAGCCGGTGAAATCGGCGCTGTGGTCGGCTTGAAATACAGCTACACCGGTCATACAATCTGCGATCCCAAGAATCCGGTGATACTTGAATCGATGGAATTTCCAGAACCGGTTATCAAGATTTCGATCGAACCTAAAAGTAAAGCCGATTCCGATAACCTGATTAATTCAATGAATAAATTGGCCGAAGAAGATCCGACTTTCCAGATTTCTATCGACGAAGAGACCGGTCAAACTCTTGTTTCCGGAATGGGAGAACTGCATCTGGAAATTTTGGTTGAACGTCTCGTCCGGGAGTTTAAAGTCAAAGCCCATATCGGCAAGCCGCAAGTATCTTACCGCGAGACGGTAATTAGCAGTGCGCAAGGCGAAGGGCGTTTCATACGCCAAACCGGTAATAAGAACCAGTTTGCGGTTGTTAGATTGCTCATTGAACCGGACCAAAACGCAGGTGATGTGCGAATGGAGAATAAAATTATTCCCGGTACTTTACCAAAAGAATTTATCCCGGCAATCGAAAAAGGCGTTCGCAACAGTGCGAAAAGCGGGGTACTGGCCGGATACCCTCTTCAGAAAATCAAAATAATTATTATGGGTAGTGAGTATCGCGATGAGGAATCTACCGAATTAGCCTTCGAGGTTGCCGCCGCGATGGCAGTCGAAGACGCCCTGCACAAAGCCGAACCCGCTCTGCTCGAACCTATCATGGCTCTCGAGGTTGTAGTGCCTGATGAATACCTGGGCGATGTGCTTAACGATCTGAACATCAGGCGGGCTGAAATCGTTAGTATGAATAAAAGAAGCGAAGCTAATGTCATTGACGCCAAAGTTCCCCTGCGGGAGATGTTTGGCTATGCGACCGATCTACGCTCGATTTCGCAGGGGCGTGCGGTCTTCACTATGAAGTTTTCGCAATTCGACTATTGTGAAAAGAAAGTACAAAGAGAAATTATCCAAAAAACGAGAGGTTTCATTCCTGAGTTTTTAAAAAATTAAGGAGCTCTTATGGCAAAGCAACAATTCAAGCGGACGAAGCCGCATGTGAACGTAGGGACGATCGGACACGTTGATCATGGAAAGACGACGTTGACGGCGGCGATGACTTTGGTATTGAACCAGCAGGGTCTGGCGGATGTAAGGACCTTTGACAGTATTGATAACGCCCCTGAGGAGCGGGAACGCGGTATAACGATCAACACGGCGCATGTTGAATACGAGTCGCCGAAGCGTCACTATGCCCACGTTGATTGTCCGGGTCATGCGGATTACATCAAGAACATGATCACGGGCGCGGCCCAGATGGACGGAGCGATTTTGGTAGTGAGTGCGTTTGACGGTCCGATGCCTCAGACCCGTGAGCACGTATTATTAGCCTATCAGGTTAACGTGCCGTCGATCGTAGTATTCATGAACAAGGTCGATATGGTCGATGATCCGGAGTTGCTGGACTTGGTAGAGATGGAGTTGCGGGATTTGCTGACTAAGTATCATTTTCCGGGCGACGAGACGCCGATCATTCGGGGTAGTGCCCTGTTGGCTTTGAATAATCCGAATGATGCGGAGAAGACCAAATGCATCCACGAGTTGGTGGAGGCGATTGATAGTTACATCCCGGATCCGGTGCGTGCGATCGACAAGCCGTTTTTGATGCCGGTTGAGGATGTATTTTCGATTACGGGTCGTGGTACGGTAGGCACGGGCCGCATTGACCGTGGTCAGATCAAGGTTGGCGATGAAGTTGAGATAGTTGGTTTGGGTTCGACGCGCAAGACGGTGGTAACCGGCGTAGAGATGTTCAGGAAGATATTGGATTCCGGTCAGGCTGGCGACAATGTTGGCTTGTTACTGCGCGGAGTGGAGAAGGATTGGCTTCAGCGCGGTATGGTAGTCGCGGCGCCCAAGAGCATCACCCCGCATACGAAGTTCAAGGGTCAGGTCTATGTATTGAAGAAGGAAGAGGGTGGTCGTCACACTCCGTTTTTCAATGGTTACCGGCCGCAATTTTATTTTCGGACGACCGACGTTACCGGTGTAGTGACTTTACCGGAAGGTGTCGATATGGTAATGCCGGGTGATAACGTCATTGTATCGGTTGAATTGATCAGCGAGATCGCGATGGAGAAGGAACTGCGTTTTGCCATTCGTGAAGGTGGCCGTACGGTCGGCGCCGGTGTCGTCACGGAAATCATTGAGTAAGGAGTACAACTGTGCCGGGACAAAGAATCAGAATCAGTCTAAAAGCCTACGATCATAATCTGCTCGATAAGAGTACTAAAAAGATTGTAGCAACAGCTAAATCCACCGGGGCGATGGTTTCGGGGCCAATCCCGTTACCGACTCATCGCACGGTTTATACGGTTTTACGTTCTCCCCATGTTGATAAAAAATCCAGAGAACAATTTCAGACCAAGATTCATAAACGCCTGATTGATATCCTGAATTCCACTTCCAAAACGGTTGATGCGCTGATGAAGCTGGATTTACCGGCCGGTGTGGACATCGAAATAAAAGTATAATGGAAATAATATGATTGGAATAATTGGAAAAAAGATCGGCATGAGCCAAATATTCAAAGAGAATGGCGAGCTCGTTCCGGTAACGGTTATCGCGGCTGGTCCCTGCAAGGTCGTTCAGGTAAAAACCGAAGAAAAAAACGGCTATACATCGATTCAACTGGGATTCATGGAAGCCAAAGAACAACTGATGACCAAGCCCGAACTCGGCGTATTCAAAAAAGCGAATCTCACTCCGTTGAAACATTTAGTTGAAATCCGTGATTTTGATCCTAAGTATTGCCAGGTTGGCGAAACCGTAACCGTTGCGGCATTCAATCCCGGTGATACAATTAAAGTTACCGGTGTATCCAAAGGCAAGGGTTTTCAGGGCGTCGTTCGGCGGCATAATTTTAGCGGCGGTCCCAAAACCCACGGTCAGAGTGATCGTTTACGGGCACCCGGTTCAATCGGCGCTTCGGCCTATCCTTCGCATGTAATTAAAGGTGTCCGCATGGCCGGTCGGTTGGGCGGCAAGCGCTGTACCGTTAATAATCTGACCGTCGTAAAAATCGATCCCGACAACAATCTGCTTTATGTCAAAGGCGCCGTACCGGGTTCGAAAAACAGTATTCTTACTATTCGGAGGCTGAAAGGGTGAGTATCGAATTTTCCGTATTTAAAAAAGATGGCGCGGATTCCGGTGAAAAACTGGTAATCGAGACTCCGGCTTTCGAAATCGAACCGCACGATCATGCCATCTATTTAGCCGTCAAGGCCGAAATGACCAACGTTCGCCAGGGAACCCACTCGACTAAGACCCGCGGTGAAGTCCGGGGCGGCGGCAAAAAGCCCTGGAAACAAAAGGGGACCGGACGGGCTCGGAGCGGCTCGCGGCGCAATCCGGTCTGGGTTGGTGGCGGTCGCATATTTGGACCTAAACCGCATTCATACCAGATGAAAGTCAATAAAAAAGTCAAGTTACTAGCCCGCCAAAGCGCTCTAGCCTATCGATACAAAGAAGGCGTCCTGAAAGTTATTGAAGACCTGGTACTGGCCGAACCGAAAGCCCGGGTTATCCGCGATTTGCTGAATAAATTTGAACTGACCGATAAAAAGGTCACCATTCTGACCGCCAATCTGGACGATAACCTGTATTTAGCCTGCCGCAATTTTGGTAACATTCTGGTGCTGGAAGCCGAAACCGTATCGACTTACGATTTGTTGGATTGTGAAGCCTTGTTGATCGATAAAAGCGGGCTTGAAAAACTGAATAGCGCTTTGCTGGGTAACCAGAGGAATTAAATATGCCTACTAAATTAATCATCATCAAACCCATCCTGACAGAAAAAGTCAACGAATTACAGGAAAGCCAGCGCAAATACGGCTTCAAAGTGCATTCATCAGCCAACAAGATTGAAATTAAAAAAGCCGTCGAAACCAAGTTTGGCGTCAAGGTCGAAAAAGTCGCCACGCTTAACGTTTTGGGCAAAACCAAACAGATGACGGTGCGGAGCGGTGGGCATGTGATTCGTACCAACGGTCGTCGCTCGGACTGGAAAAAAGCCATTATTACCCTCAAGAAGGGTGAGAAAATAGATTTCTATCAAGGAGAAACAGCGGTATAGTATTATGGGTATAAAAACTATCAAACCGATTACACCCGGACAACGTTTTAAGACGGTTGACACTTTCGAAGACATTACGAAGGGAAAACCCGAGAAAAGTCTGTTGCAACCTCTCAAGCAGTCTTCCGGACGCAATAATCGCGGACGGGTGACCGCGCGACACCGCGGCGGCGGACATAAGCGCGCTTATCGGATTATCGATTTTAAACGCAATAAATATGGAATCGAGGCGACCGTAAATGCTATTGAATATGATCCCAACCGGTCAGCCCGCATCGCCCTACTGTTCTATAAAGATGGCGAAAAACGCTATATAATTGCCCCGGACGGTCTGGAAAAAGGCAGTGTCGTCCTGTCCGGCCCGGAAGTGCCGATCAAAGTTGGCAATTGTCTGCCGTTGAAAAATATTCCGGCGGGTACTTTCGTACATAATATCGAGATTAAGCCCAAAAAAGGCGGACAGATTGCGCGCGGCGCCGGTTCGGCCGCCCAGATCATGGCTAAAGAGGGCAACTATGTGACCCTTAAAATGCCATCCGGCGAGATGCGCATGGTCAGTGAGGATTGCTATGCTACAGTCGGGATTGTAAGCAATAAGGATCATGAAAATATCAGTATCGGAAAAGCCGGTCGCAGTCGCTGGCTGGGACGCCGTCCGCATGTACGCGGCGTTGCCATGAATCCGCTCGATCACCCGATGGGTGGCGGCGAGGGTAAGAGTTCCGGCGGTCGACATCCCTGTTCTCCGTGGGGTCAACCGTCCAAAGGGTACCGGACGCGTAAAAAACGCAATCCCAGCAATAAGTTTATCATAAAGAGACGAGCTAAATAATTAGGGAGAAGATTGGATGAGTCGTTCGCTGAAAAAAGGTCCGTACATCGATGACAAATTGATTAAGAAAATCGAACAGATGAACAGCACCGGTAAAAAACGAGTAATTAAAACATGGGCACGTCGCACCACAATCTCTCCGGAGTTTGTCGGACATACCTTCGCCGTACATAACGGCAATAAGTTCATCCCGGTCTTTGTTACCGAGAATATGGTAGGTCATAAACTGGGCGAATTTGCCCATACCAGAATCTTCCGCGGACATTCCGGTGCGGAAAAGAAGGGGGCATAAATCAGATTATGGAAGCTAAAGCAATCCAGCGATATGTTCGTCAGTCTGCGCGCAAAGTGCGCCTGGTTGCCGATCTTGTGCGGGGCAAAGACATCGAAACAGTCTTGAATCTCCTGCACTTTAATAACAAAAAAGCCTCTGAAGCGGTCGAGAAAGTTATTCGTTCCGCGGTATCTAATCTTATGAATAGCGAAGGCGGCGCCGGATTAAGTCCGGAAAATATGTACCTTAAGACAATTTACGTCGATGGCGGCGCTACGGTGAAACGCTTTCGGGCGGGCTCGATGGGGCGAGCCAGTATCATCCGGCGGCGATCGTGCCATATCACCGTCGTAGTGGCTGAAAAAGAAAACAAAGCAAAGCAAAAAACGAAGTAAGCGGAGGTGACTTGGGTCAAAAAACACATCCAATAGGTTTTCGTCTGGGATTCAACAAAGAGTGGAGCAGTTACTGGTTTGATGAGCGTAACTTCACTGAAAAATTGACTGAAGATATAAAATTGCGGCGTTATGTCCTGAAACGTTTGCCAAATGCCGGCATCTCCCGGGTCGATATACACCGCACTTCCAAAAAAATTACGATTGTGATAAATACATCCCGGCCCGGTATTGTAATCGGCAAGAAAGGCGAAGAGGTCGATCTGCTCAGGCTGGAACTACAAAAAGTAACTAAAACCGACGTCCAGATTAACGTCAATGAGATCAAACGTCCCGAATTGGATGCTTCCCTGGTAGGCAGTAATATCGCCGCCCAGATTGTCAAGAAAGTATCCTATCGCCGCGCGATTAAAAAAGCCATTCAGGCTACCATGCGGATGGGGGCGGAAGGCATCCGCGTGCAATGTAGCGGTCGTCTCGGAGGCGCCGAAATCGCGCGCACCGAAACCATCCGTGAAGGACGCGTTCCACTCCATACTTTACGGGCGGACATCGACTTTGCCGCGATCACGGCCCACACCACCTACGGCTGTATTGGTGTCAAAGTCTGGATCTGCAACGGCGAACGGTTTAAGAAAAGCTAACAAAGGATTTATAAGTCATGCTGGCACCGAAAAAAATAAAATGGAGAAAACAGCAAAGAGGTCGAATGACCGGGGTAGCCACCCGCGGAAATGCGGTCAGCTTTGGACATTTTGGGTTGAAGGCGATGGAGCCGGGTTGGATTGACAGCCGCCAGATTGAAGCCGTGCGGGTGGCGATTTCGCGTAAAGTCCGCAAACATGGTAAAATGTGGATTCGCATTTTCCCGGATAAACCGATAACCAAAAAACCGGCTGAAACCAGAATGGGAAAAGGCAAGGGCGCGCCCGAATTTTGGGTCGCGGTCGTCAAACCGGGTCGCATTTTATTCGAAGTCGAAGTAACTACCGAACAGGAAGCCAAAGAGATTTTCGATACCGCCGCCCATAAACTACCCATCCGCACCCGGGTCGTTGCCAGAAGAGAACTAGGAGCCTAAGGTGAAAACAAGTACTTTACGAGAATTATCTCCGAGCGAACTGGAAACCAAACTGCGCGATAATCTCGCGGCTCTGGAAAACCTGCGCTTTCAGAAAGCTCTTCAACAATTGGAAAATCCCCTGAAAATCAGACTGGTCAAACGGGAAATCGCTCAAATCCGAACCGTTTTGCACGAGTACGAAATGGGAGTCAGAACGCAAAATAAACAGGCAAATAAATCACAGGGTAATCAAGAATGATTTCAAGTGACAAGAGAAAAATTTTAATTGGAACCGTGATCAGTCATAAACTCGACAAAACTGCAGTTGTATCCGTTGAACGAACGGTGAAACACAGCACCTATGGCAAGTACATTCGGCGCACCTCCAAGTTTTATGTGCATGATGCCGAAAATAAATGCCATGAAGGCGATCAGGTAAAAATCATCGAATCGCGTCCGTTAAGCCGGTTAAAAAGGTGGCGTCTGTTGGAAGTAATTGAACGCTAGACTAAACGACAAAGGATATTTCTATGATACAGCAAGAGTCAAGGTTAAAAGTGGCGGACAATACCGGAGCAAAGGAAGTGATGGTCATTCGCGTTTTGGGCGGTTCGCATCGCAAATACGGATCTATCGGTGATGTCATTGTTGTTTCGATCAAACAGGCAACTCCGGGCGGCATGGTAAAAAAAGGCGAAAAATCCAAAGCCGTAGTCGTACGTACGACCAAGGAAGTCCGGCGCAAAGATGGTTCCTATATCCGCTTTGATGATAATGCGGCGGTTCTGATCGATAATAATCTGGAACCGCGCGGAACCCGCATTTTCGGACCGGTTGCCAGAGAATTGCGCGAGAAAAACTATATGAAAATCGTTTCGATGGCGCCTGAGGTATTGTAAAGGAGATTGAGCATGTTTCGCATACGTAAAAATGATACCGTGATGATATTATCGGGAGAATCGAAGGGCAAGACTGGTAAGGTCCTGAAAGTTTTTCCTGATAAAGAACGGGTCATCGTCGAAGGAGTCAATTTTATTAAAAGACATACTCGCCCGAGTCAGAAAAATACCCAGGGCGGGATTATCGAAAAAGAAGCGCCCGTACATGTGTCGAATGTCAAACTGGTGCACGCCAGCCATCCTACCAAAGTCGGCTATAAGACTTTGAAAGATGGCAAGAAAGTCCGCGTGGCGCGCAAAACGGGTGAAATCATTGATGCTATATAATGAGGAGTCGTAAGTGGCAAAAAAAGCTGAATATAAACCCCGCTTATTGACCGCATACGAGACGGAAATAATTCCGGCCATGTTAAAGAAGTTCGGCTACAAAAATATCATGCAGGTGCCGAAACTGGTCAAAATAAGCTTGAATCTGGGCGTGGGAAAAACTAAGGAAGATCCGGCCAGCTTGAAAAAAGCGGTCGAAGACATCCGCATCATCACCGCTCAGCAACCGATGATCACCAAGGCCAAGCGCGCCATATCCAATTTTAAAATCAGGATGGGCGATCCGGTCGGCTGTGCCGTGACTTTACGTCGATACCGGATGTATGAATTTTTAGATCGTCTAATCTCAACCGCTCTGCCGCGGGTGCGTGATTTCTCGGGACTCTCCGATAAATCGTTCGACGGTCGGGGCAATTATTCGATGGGATTGAAAGAACAGATCATTTTTACTGAAATCGACTATGATAAAGTCGACCATATTCGGGGAATGAATATTACATTTACTACAACGGCCAAGACGGATGCCGAAGCTTATGAACTTCTGGCGCTTTTCGGATTTCCGTTCAAGAAACGGCCGGTCAAAGATCAGACAAGCGGCGGCGCAGTTGAGCCCGCAATGGAGAAAAACTGATATGGCTAAAAAATCACTTATCGCAAAAGCCAAAAGAAATCCCAAATTCTCTACCCGCTTGGTTCGCCGCTGTTCGGTATGCGGTCGTCCACGCGGCAATTATCGTAAGTTTGGTCTTTGCAGACTTTGTTTTCGGGAATTAGCCCTGAAAGGCGAGATCCCGGGTATCACTAAGGCAAGTTGGTAACACAGGAGTATATGATATGGCGGTAACCGATCCAATTGCAGATTATTTAACTCGCATCCGTAATGCCCAGGCCGCGCAACATCGCTGGGTTGATATTCCTGCATCCAATCTGAAGAAGAAGATTTCACTGATCTTAAAACATGAAAATTTTATCAAAGATTTTGTATTAATAAATGATGGCAAACAGGGACTTATCCGGATTTACCTGCGCTATTCCAAAACCGGCGAACCGATGATCGAAGGTTTGCAGAGAATCAGCAGACCCGGTCGACGCGTTTATACGGCGTCCGATAACATCCCGCGGGTTGTAGGCGGAATGGGAATAGCTATTATTTCAACTCCGATGGGTATTCTGACTGATAAAGTCGCCCGCAAGTACCGCGTTGGCGGTGAGGTTCTTTGCTATATCTGGTAATGAGATGATTGTAGGAGTAAAGTGTGTCACGCATTGGTAAAAAACCGATAGAAATTCCGAATGGTGTCAATGTCACGATTAAGGATTGTACCATTTCAGTCAAAAGCCCTAAAGGCGAACTAACATGGGATTTTCCTGCCGATATGAATGTTCAGATGGCTGAAAATCAGATCCTCGTTACCCGACCGAGTGACAGTCGGGGTCACCGCGCTTTGCATGGTTTGACCCGGATGATGATCGCCAATATGGTTGAAGGTGTTTCGAAGGGCTTCAGTAAAACGCTGGAAATCGAGGGCGTCGGTTATTCGGCCGAGTTGAAAGGTAATTCCGTGGAAATCAATGTCGGAATGTCGCACTCGATTCTGGTCACGCCGCCTGACGGAGTGAGTTTCGAAATCCCCAAAGCCCTGAATGTAACTGTCAAAGGTATTGATAAGCAAAAAGTCGGACAGATTGCGGCCAAAATCCGCTCCATTAAACCGTCCGAGCCTTATAAAGGCAAGGGCATTCGCTACGTGGGTGAACATGTTCGCAGAAAAGCCGGTAAGAAAGTCGGCGTGAAATAGAGGTTTTAATAATGAGTAAGGTGAAAAATATTAAAGTAGTCGCCCGTGAACGCCGGCAGAAAAGAAGTCGGCGTAAGATTCAGGGTACCACTGAAAGACCGCGCATAGCGGTATTCCGCAGTCTGAACCATATTTATGCTCAGGTTATAGACGACAGTATCCATAAATCACTTTTTGCGGTTTCGGATCTCACTCCCGAGGTGCGCGCACAGATTAAAAGCGACACAAAAAAATCTGACCGAGGTGAATTGGTCGGGCAAATATTGGCTGAGAAGGCTCTTACCAAGGGCATCAAAAAGGTGGTTTTTGACCGTAGTGGCTATCAGTACCATGGTCGTGTAAAAGCTTTAGCGGAAGCGGCTCGTAAAGCCGGATTAGAATTCTAACAGCGGAGGAACGGCAACTTGAGAAAGACGATAGATCCAACCCAATTGGAATTACTGGAAGAAAAAGTCATAAAAATTAACCGGGTCGCAAAAGTTGTTACCGGCGGTCGCAGATTCCGCTTCAACGCCCTGGTGGCTGTTGGTGATGGCAAAGGGCACGTCGGAGTCGGTTTGGGCAAAGCTCTGGAAGTAACCGCCGCCGTTACCAAAGGCAAAGAAAACGGCAAGAAAAATCTGGTAAAAATCCCGATCATCAATGGCACCATTCCGCATGAAGTCCAGGCCAAATATGGCGGCGCGATTGTCATACTACGGCCGGCAACGCCCGGTACCGGAATTATTGCCGGCGGCGCGATTCGGGCTATCATGGAAAGCCTGGGGGTCCGGGATATTCTTTCTAAATCACTGGGCTCCAATAATTCCCACAATGTAGTCAAATCCACTATGGTGGCTCTCTCAAAACTGAAAGATCCCTATACGGTAGCGCACAGACGTGAAAAGACGCTTCAGGAGATATTTGGATCATGACAAAGAAAGAAAAATCCCCAATGTTGAAAATTACCCAGATCAAGAGTGGTATCGGCTATCGTGAGAAAACTAAACGAACCCTCCTGGCGCTGGGTATTTCCAGAATGCATCAAACAGTCGTACTACCTGACAATCCCGCAATCCGGGGAATGGTCAAGGCGATTCCGCATCTGCTAAAAGTCGAAGAGGTCAAGGAATAGATTATGTATTTAGATAAACTTAAACCGGCTGACGGTTCAGTTAAAAATCGAAAACGAATCGGTCGCGGCAATGCATCCGGTACCGGCGGAACATCCGGTCGCGGTAACAAGGGTGCCGGCTCCCGTAGCGGTTCGAAAGCCCGCGTTTATTATGAAGGCGGCCAATTGCCGATTTACCGTCATTTGCCGAAAAGAGGCTTTAAAAATATATTTAAAGAAAAATTTCAGATTGTCAATCTGGAACAAATCGCCCGTCTGCAGGTAGCCGAAATCAATCCGGAAGTCCTGCATAAATACGGGCTGATCAAAACTGTGAACGAGCCTGTAAAAATTTTGGGACGGGGTGAAATCACCAGCGCCGTTACGGTTCACGCGCAGGCCTTCAGTGCCACAGCCAAAGAGAAGTTAATCGCATCCGGAGGAAAGGCAGAACTTCTATGAAACAACAATTCCTGAGTATATTCAAGATTCCTGAATTGAGAAAACGCATTGGCTATACCATCGCGCTTCTGACGGTTTTCAGAATTGGAGCACACATACCGATTCCCGGCATCGACAGCGAAGTTTTGGGTGCGGCCATGAGTAGTTTCGCGAATACGCTCTTTGGATTGTACGATATGTTTTCTGGCGGCGCTTTTGCCCAGGCGACTCTCTTTGCGTTGGGTATCATGCCCTATATCAGCGCTTCGATTATCCTGCAACTGCTGGGCGCCGTTATCCCCTACTTTCAGAAATTACAGAAAGAGGGCGAAGAAGGTCGAAAAAAACTGACTCAGCTATCACGTTATGGTACGGTCATTATCGCCGTCATGCAATCATTTGGAGTAACCCAATTATTGATGAGTCCGCAGATGTCCGCCCGCATCGGCAATCAAATTCTGCCTGTCGTTCCGAATCCGGGACTTGGTTTCGTACTAATGACGATGCTGACATTAACCACCGGAACAATCTTACTGATGTGGCTGGGTGAACGCATGACCGAACGCGGAATCGGCAACGGCACTTCCATGATTATTATGATTGGCATTCTGGCGCGTCTGCCGAATGTAATGGTCAGTGAAATTACCCTGATCCGGGAGGGCGTGCGCGGATTATTCACCGAAATCATTTTAATTATACTAATGGTAGCAATCGTCGGATTCGTGGTTCTGTTGACCCAGGGCACCCGCCGTATTCCGGTGCAGTATGCCAAGCGCGTCGTTGGTCGCAAAGTCTATGGCGGTCAGGCAACTCATATCCCATTACGGGTCAATACCGCCGGCGTAATGCCGATCATTTTTGCCCAGTCGATTGTATTTATTCCCAGTACGATTTCGACTTTCTTCCCGAATAGTGATTTTGTGCAGGGCATAATGCGGGTTTTCAGTATCCAGTCGATTGTCTATTGGTTGATTTATGGAGTCATGATCGTTTTCTTTACCTATTTTTATACGGCGATAGCTTTTAATCCGATTGAAGTCGCCGATAATATGAAAAAGTACGGTGGATTTATCCCCGGTATCCGGCCCGGTAAAAAGACCTCGGAATTTATTGATAATATTCTGACTAAGGTTACTCTGCCCGGATCGATCTTTTTAGCATTTGTAGCAGTGTTTCCATACATCCTGATGAAAATCATGGATATTAACTACGACCTGGCCTCATTCTTCGGCGGGACGAGTCTGTTGATTATTGTTGGGGTGGCGTTGGATACTTTGCAACAGATAGAATCTCATCTTTTGATGAGACATTATGATGGCTTTTTGAAAAGCGGAAAATTGCGAAGCCGCCGCTGATAATTAGCGGAAATGGTACATATTCGCACATCCGAAGAGATTGAGAAAATCCGCGAGAGTGGTCGGATCGTCTATGAAACCATTATGCTGGTAGGCCGGGAGATCAGGCCGGGCATAACGACCCGCAGACTGGATCGACTGGCTGATGAATTTATCCGAAGCCAGGGCGGACGCTCGGCTTTCAAGGGTTATCGGGGTTTTCCCGGTAGCATTTGCACCAGCATAAACGAGCAGGTAGTTCATGGCATTCCTTCGGATCGGGTTTTAGAGAGTGGCGAAATTATCAGCATTGACGTTGGCGTCAGGAAAAACGGCTATATTGGCGATGCCGCGCGAACCTTCGCGGTTGGCACGGTGGCTGACGATCGACTGCGGTTGATGCGAGTGACTGAAGAGTCGCTCAACAAGGGCATCGCTCAGGCGCGACCCGGGAATCACCTGTCGGATATCGGCCATGCTATTCAGGTATATGTCGAACGCTTCGGTTATGGTGTTGTGCGCGAGCTGGTCGGTCATGGCGTTGGTCGCGAACTGCACGAACCGCCCGAGATTCCCAACTACGGTGAACCGGGACGCGGTCCGGTGCTGAAAGTAGGAATGTGCCTGGCAATTGAACCGATGATTACGATGGGAACTTATGAAGTCCGCTTATTGAGAGACGGCTGGACAGTGGTCACGGAAGATCGCCTGCCTTCGGCTCATTACGAACATACGATTGCCATCGGTCCGGACGGACCACAAATTTTGACGCAGGTTGCGTAAGGAAAAAATGATATGGTGAAAGAAAAACTGATCAAAGTGGATGGAACGATCAAGGAAAATTTACCGAACGCCTCTTTCCGGGTGGTGCTCGAGAACGGACATGAAGTCTTGGCGCACGTTTCCGGTAAGATGCGGATGCACTTTATCAAGATTTTACCGGGTGACAAGGTTACTTTGGAACTGTCTCCCTATGATCTGAGTAAAGGACGTATTACCTATCGATATAAATAGATTGGATTGTGATATGAAAGTAAGATCATCAGTAAAGAAAATTTGTGACAAGTGTAAGATTATCCGTCGCAAGGGAGTGGTGCGAGTCATCTGTACCAATCCGAAGCATAAACAGAGACAGGGATAAAAGCGATTAGGAGGAAAATTTGGCTCGAATTGCCGGTGTCGATTTACCGAATGAAAAAAAAGTCAAGATAGCTCTGAGATACATCTATGGAATTGGCCAGGCTTATGCCATAGAAATTCTGCAGAAAGCTGGAGTTGATCCTGAAATCCGCGTGAAAGCACTGACCGAAGAACAGGTTCGTGATATCCGTAATGTGATCAGCAACGAATTTAAAGTCGAAGGTACTCTGCGTACCGAAGTTCAGATGAATATCAAGCGCCTGATGGATGTCGGCTGTTATCGCGGCCTAAGACATCGGCGTGGTATGCCGGTTCGTGGTCAGCGTACCAAAACCAATGCCCGAACCCGTAAAGGACCGCGACGCACCGTCAGCCGCAAAAAAGTTAAAGTCGGGAAAAAAGGATAAAATAGGAGGTCTTTAGTTTGCCACCCAAACGTTCTACCGTAAAGAAAAAGAAACGTACTAAAGTTGAGTCGGAAGGTATAGCTACCATCAAAGCTACATTCAATAACACCATCATATCACTGACCGATAACTACGGAAATGTGATTTCCTGGGCATCTGCCGGCACGGCCGGTTTCAAAGGTTCACGAAAAAATACACCCTACGCCTCTCAGCAGGCCGCCACCAAAGCCGCTAAAGAAGCCATGGACCTCGGATTACAGAGAGTCGAAGTGCGTGTCAAAGGGCCGGGCGCCGGCCGTGAAGCCGCGATCCGGGCTTTAAATCTAGCCGGACTGCAGGTATCATCCATCAAGGATATAACCCCAATCCCCCATAATGGTTGTCGGCCTCCCAAACGGAGAAGAGTCTAATTTTAAACGGAGTATAATTAATGGCAAGATATACAGGTCCAGTATGCAAACTATGTCGCCGGGAAGGCAAAAAACTCTTTTTGAAGGGCGAACGCTGTAACAGCGTAAAATGCTCCTTCGAAACCAAGAGTTACGTCCCTGGTCAGCACGGGAGTCAGACTGCCCGTCGTCGTTTGTCCAACTACGGAGTGCAGTTGCGCGAGAAACAAAAAATCAAGAGAATCTATGGCTTACTGGAAAAACAATTCCGGCATTATTTCGAATTAGCCAATAGCCAAAAAGGCGTTACCGGTACTAACCTCATGAAAATTCTGGAAAGAAGACTGGATAATGTCGTCTACCGGCTGGGCTTCGCTTCCTCACGGAGAATGGCACGCGAGCTGGTCAGCCACCAGCACTTTACGGTGAATAACCGTTCCGTCGATATTCCCTCTTATCAACTGAAAGCCGGAGATGTCATCCAGGTCAGAGATAAAAGTAAAAAACTACAGGTTATCCATGACTCTATGAAACGCATCCGCGGCGAACATGAATTGCCCTGGTTGATTCTTGACAAAGCCAAGATGCAGGGCATTTTTATCCAGGTACCGGAAAGAGATCAGATGAATGTCGATGTCAACGAACAACTGGTAGTCGAACTTTACTCTAAATAAGGAGGGATAATGATTGCACGAGATCAAATATTAGCCAGAGTCGTCAAAGACGAGAGTTCCACCGACCTATACGGGCTTTACTATCTGCAACCGCTCGAACGCGGTTATGGAATTACGATCGGTAACGCCCTGCGTCGGGTACTTTTAACTTCCATTCCGGGCGCGGCGATCTGTTCGATTAAAATCGACGGAGTTCTGCATGAATTTTCCACTATTCCCGGCGTGCGTGAGGATGTTGCCGAAATCATTCTGAACCTGAAACAAGTGCGGATCAAACTCTTCGATCCCAAACCGGATAAAATTACCCTGCAATTCAAGGGCGCCGGTGAATTCAAAGCCGGAATGATCGGTGAAAATATTACTCAATTTGAAATATTGAATCCCGACCTGCACATCTGTACGATGAACGATAAAGCCGATTTCAGTATTGAAATCAGAATTACCCGCGGAACCGGTTGGGTGCCGGCTGAAAAGAACAAACTGCCGGACTTTCCGATTGGGACGATTTTTGTCGATTCGATCTTTTCGCCAATTGTCAATGTTACCTATAAAGTCGATAATCTCCCGGGTACAGCCCGTGAAATTCTTGAAAAATTGACTCTCGAAATCACCACCGACGGCAGTATAACCCCGGATGAAGCCCTGGACCTCGCCTCTAATATTCTGCGCGATTTCTTTGGGCTTTTCTCACGCGTGGAAGCCAAACCGCTCGAATATCAACGCGAAATTCCCAGCGAAGATGTCATTAAAATCCGCAACCTGCTCAAAAAGAGCGTGGATGAAATGGAATTGTCGGTAAGGTCATACAATTGTTTGAAAGCCAATAATATCCGCACGATCGCCGACCTGGTCTCGCGGGAAGAATCCGATATGCTGAAGTTTAAAAACTTCGGGCGGAAATCGCTGAATGAGTTGATGGCCAAACTGAAAAGCATGGGGCTGGAATTCGGGATGGAGGTAGATAAATACCTCGCTGAGAATGAAGAATAACAGAAAAGGAGTAAAACTGATATGCGTCACCAGAATCGGGTAGCCAAACTCGGCCGACCAGCTAACCAGCGCAAGGCTCTTCTGCGCAGTCTGGCCAGGGCCATCCTTATAAATGGTAAAATTAAAACCACTGATGCCAAAGCTAAAGAACTCCGGCGGGTTGTCGAACGCCTGATCACTTATGGTAAAAAAGGTACGGTGCATACCCGGCGCCTGGCTTATCGCCAACTTCAGGATCGCGATCTGGTTAAGAAACTATTCGAACACATCGCTCCGCAATATGCTAATCGGAATGGCGGTTATACCCGGATTGTTAAATTAGGTTTTAGGGATAATGACAATGCGGCCGTTTCACTGATCGAATTCGTCGATTATAAACAATCCGAAGAAGAGAAAAAGAGCGCCGCCGCCAAAACCGTTAAAAAAGAACAGGCTAAAAAAGAAGAAAAAGCAGTAACTACCACAGAAGTAAAGGAAGAATCCGCTAAACCCAAACCGGCCAAAAAAAGCCGGGCAAAGAAAGAAGACAAGCCACAGACTAAAGAAGAAGTGGGAAAAAAAGCGCCGACCAAGACCAAACGGAGCCCAAAAACCAAACCTGAGTCGGAAGCTAAATCGGCAACTGAAACGGGAGCTGAGTAAGCATCAAAACTGGATTATCCTTGAACTATAAAGTGCATTTAAAATACAGGGCAGTCATAATGACTGCCCTGCTGGTTTTCAGCCTGACGGCAATTGGGCAAACGCAATCCCGTATTGGATTGTGGGTAGTGCGCGATCAACTCTATTCCAAAGAAAAAATCGAAACTTTCATCGATTTTGCAGTGCAAAATGAAATTCAGGATCTGTTTGTTCAGGTCCGCGGGCGGGGCGACGCCTTTTATCGTTCCAACATAGTCGTCGGTAATGAAAATTTGAACAACAGTAGCTGGGATCCGCTGGAATACACTCTCAATCGGGCTCACCAGCATGGTCTGAGAGTGCATGCCTGGATCAACGTTTTCTTGCTGTGGTCAGCCGATCAAAAACCTAAAAACGAAAAGCATCTGTTATATCAACATCCTGAATGGTGCGCCGTTGATGCCGACGGCGTGAAAGACATTCAGCGCCATTCCGCCGACTTTAACAATATCGGGACGGAAGGCATTTACCTCTCGCCGCTGGTGCCGGAAGTTCACGAGTACATCATCGGCGTTATACGGGAATTAGCCGCAAATTATGCCCTTGATGGTGTCCATCTCGATTATGTGCGCTATGCCAAGAATTGTTATGATTACCATCCGGTCGGTCGTCTGCGCTTTCGCCAGCAATCCGGTGTCGATCCACTCCTCCTGACTATATCGGATCGGTCACTTTATAAAGGTCTGGAACTGGCTGAAATCGATTCATTAACACTCGAATGGGATAACTTTCGGCGGAATGCCATTTCAGATCTGATTCAAAATTCCCGGAAAATGCTAAAAGAGACGCGCCCGACTACCTTGCTAAGTGCGGCCGTTAAACCCGACCCGGAAGAAGCCCGCAAACATTTCTTCCAGGATTGGCAATCCTGGCTGAAACAGGATTGGCTGGATTTTGTCGTCCTGATGAATTATACCCGCGACTCCGAACAGTTCGAGCGGATTTTGAAAAAGTGCAATTCAAACCAGCGCAAAGATAAAGTCTGGGTTGGGATCGGAGTCTATAATCAAAGTCGTTACGATGCTATGACCAAAGCCCTTATCACTTTGAATAATCAATTTCCGAATGTGGTTTTCTTTTCATTTGATACTTTTTTGAAAGATCCGCAATATTTTACCACGCTTCGGAAAGCCTTTGAAATCGCCCGCCTGCGCTGATTTAATACGCGCGCTCATATACAACAATTTGTAACGAGTAAACCGATTACCACAAAAGATTGAGTTATTTGACCTTTTTTAGGAAAAGATAATTTTTGAAAATATTTTACTTGCAATTCGAAAATTATATGTAAATTCCACGCCGTAAAAATGAAGATTGCATTGACCTATAGTACAAAAAACGGCTTGGGAAAGGAGTTTAATAAGCGCTTTGGCGTCGATCCTGACGACGAAGACATTCCTCCCGACCTTTTCGCCGAGGGTGATGACCCTCGGACGATTGATGCAATCGTAAACGCCCTCCAATCTAATAATCACCAGGTAATCAGCTTCGAAGGCAACGATGAAGTCGTAAATAATTTGGAGCGTAGCCGCCCGGATATCGTCTTTAATGTTGCGGAGGGGCTTTTCGGTGATTGGCGCGAATCCTATGTTCCGCTGATTTGTGAACGACTGGGTCTGCCATATACTGGTTCGGACCCGTTGACTCTGGCGCTCTGCCTGAATAAAGCCCGGTGCAAGGAAATCCTGAGCTTTTACAAAATACCCAACGCTCCTTTTCGGGTCATTTATCCGCAGGGAAACGGATTCGATCCGAACTTTGAGTATCCGGCTATTATCAAACCTCTGGCTGAGGGCAGTAGTAAAGGAATCTTCGATAATTCGGTAGTATATTCAGCGGAACAAGCTCACTCGGTTATTGCCGATTGCTTTGAAAAATATAACAATGAACCGGTAATTCTGGAAAAATTCCTGCCAGGGCAGGAATTTACCGTAGCCATTTTGGGCAATGGCGTCGAGATGGAAATATTGCCGATCATCGCTATGGATTATTCCCAATTACCGGCCGGCGCCCAGCCGATCTACTCCTACGAGGCCAAATGGATCTGGGATCGTCCTGAAAAACCGCTGAGTATTTTTACCTGTCCGGCGCCCATCGATGAAAAATTAAAAAATCAGATAGAAACTCTGGTGCGCAAAACCTGCGCGGTTTTGCATATCCGGGACTGGTGTCGTCTGGACGTTCGTCTGGATGAAAACCGCATCCCGCATATTTTGGAACTCAATCCATTGCCGGGCATCTTGCCCAATCCGGAAGACAACTCCTGTTTTCCAAAAGCCGCCCGCACCGCCGGCTATACTTATCCCGCTATGTTGAATAAGGTTGTGCAGGTCGCCGCCCGGAGATACGGCTTATCCTGATGTCAGCAGAAGCACAGAAGATCAAAGTTCAGGTGGTCTTCAACGATTTGAAATCATCATCTTCAAGTCTGGATCTGGATGTTATTTCGGAAGCCGCAGTCAGAGACGAAGCCATGGCAGTTGATGAAGCCTTGCACAATGCCGGATATATATCAGAAATGCTCCCGATATACGATCTGGATGAAGCGTTCGATGCGTTAAATAATTTCAAACCGGACGTTGTATTCAATCTGTGCGAAGGCTTTCAAAGCCAGCCCGATCAGGAAATGAATGTGGCCGGATTATGGGAAATGATGCGTCTGCCATATACGGGCAATCAACCGCTGACACTCGGTCTGGCGCAGAATAAAGTGTTGTCGAAAAACCTATTCCAGGCGGCTGGCATTCCCACTCCCGATTTCTGTGTTTATGATACGATTCCACTCAGCGGTGAGCTACCTTATCCATTGATCGCCAAACCGTCGCATGAAGACGGCAGTGTTGGCATTACGCAAAATTCGGTTATTAAAAATGATAATGAATTACAAAATATCGTTGGAAAACTGCTGGATAAGTACAAGCAACCGATTTTAGTTGAAAAATTTATTTCAGGTCGCGAATTCAATATCAGCATTCTCGGCAATCGCGAACCGCAGGTTTTGCCGCCCTCTGAGATCAGTTTCGAGCAGGTCAGCGAAGAATACTTCCCGATTACCAGTTATGAAGCCAAATGGCTCAGTGAACATCCTATTTACAAAATGACTCCCCCGGTTTGTCCAGCGCAGGTCACTCCGGAACTCGCTGACGAGCTGGCTGGTTTGAGTCT